>JAAXIW010000284.1 GCA_012270135.1 Brevundimonas sp.
GCGAGGAGGTCGAGAACCGCCAGCCCGGCTCGCCGGTGCTGGGGCAGATCAACCGCTACCGACACAAGGACGGCCGTTTCCGCACGCTGGAATGGCGGGCCCAACGCTTCGGTGATCGGGTCTATGGCGTGGCCCGGGACGTCACCGACCGGGTCGCCGCCGAGCACGACCTGCTTGACGCCAAGGCGGCGGCGGAGGCGGCCAACCAGGCGAAATCGGACTTCCTGGCCAATATGAGCCACGAGATCCGCACCCCGCTGAACGGGGTGATCGGGATCGTCGACGCCCTGTCGCGGACACCGCTGTCGGACGATCAGGCGGAGATGGTGCAGCTGATCCGCAGTTCCGGCCACACGCTGGAGCGACTGGTCTCGGACATCCTGGACGTCTCCAAGATCGAGGCCGGGCAACTGGACCTGGAAAACCGCGCCTTCGACCTGGAGGAGGCGCTGGCGCCGCTGGCGGTGATGCGCGCCCGGGCCGAAGACAAGGGACTGTCCTTCAATGTCCGGCGGTCGCCCGAGGCGCGGGGCGTCTTCCTGGGCGACAGCACGCGCATTCGCCAGGTGCTGGGCAACCTGCTGTCGAACGCGATCAAATTCACCGCCGAAGGATCGGTCACGGTGGGCGTGGAGGTCTGGTCGGATCACCCGGAAGGCCTCGGGGACGCGCACCGGCTGGCCCTGACCGTCGAGGACACCGGCGTCGGCTTCGGCTCGGAACACGCCGCGCGGCTGTTCGAACGCTTCAACCAGGCCGACAGCACGATCACGCGGCGGTTCGGCGGGACGGGACTGGGCCTGTCGATCTGCCGGTCCCTGGTCGAGATGATGGGCGGCGAGATCGAGGCCCGTTCGACGCCGGGGGCGGGCAGCCGGTTCCGTTTCGTCCTCCCGTTGCGGCGCGCCGCAAGCCTGGCGGACTATGACGCTCGCGAGCCGGAGGCCGGGCCCGTCGGGCTGCCGGAAGCAGGGCGGCCGCTCCGGGTTCTGCTGGCGGAAGACCATCCGACCAACCAGCGGGTCGTCCAGTTGATCCTCGCCAGCCAGGGCGCCGAGGTGGTGATCGCCGGCGACGGCGCCCAGGCGCTGGCGGCCTTCCGGGCCGGGCCGTTCGATGTGGTTCTGATGGACATGCAGATGCCGGTCATGGACGGGCTGAGCGCGACACGGGCGATCCGCGAGCTCGAGGCGGCGACGCCCGGCAGGACCCGGACGCCGGTGGTGATGCTGAGCGCCAACGCCATGGCCGAACACCGCGAGGAGGCCCTCGCAGCCGGGGCGGACAGCCATGTCGCCAAGCCGGTCACCGCCGCCAGCCTGCTGGCCGGCATCGAGGCCGTGGTCGGAGCCTGACCGGTCAGGCGGCCGCCGCGTTGCATTGCGTCAGCTGGGCCTCCGTCAGGGCGACGCCGTCGCGCTCATAGCGGGTCACGGCGCCGAAGCGGGCGACGAAGCGGCGGCACTCGCGCACCACGGGCTGGGACGCGCCGGCGCCGCGGGCGACACAGGCGCCGTCCGGGGCGCAGGCCCAGGATCGGCCGTCCAGAATGACGCGGCGGGCCTCGCCCGGCACGGCGAGGGTGGCGGCGGCGTCGAGCGCGGGAACGGGCTGGGCGAAGGCGAGGGTCGCCGAAATCAGGGACACGAGAAGCATCGGAGCCTCCTTGGGGCTGTTCAGGGCGGCCGGTTCGTGCAAAAGTGACCGACCGTGCACATATGAGTGACCGAGCGGTCACTTCGAGTCAACACGAAAGTGTCCGTTCGGATACTTATTGTTTCCGGAGTCGTTTCCATGCCGCCCAAAGGCGCCGCCACCCACGCCCGGCTGATCGACGAGGCGATGACCCAGGTGACCGTGCGCGGTCTGGCCGCCGTCAGCCTGCAGGACGTCGCCGGGGCCGCCGGCGTGTCGAAGAGCGCGGTGCTGAAGCATTTCCAGTCGAAGGAGGCGCTGCAGGGCGAGCTGGTCGACACGATGATCGAGCGGTTCACCGAGGCGGTGTGGCGGCCGGCCGAGCCGCTGACGCCGGGCCGCGAGCGGCTGGACCGCATCTTTCAGGGCGAGCTGGACTGGATCGACGGCGAGGACCGGCCCGGCGGCTGCCCGCTGAAGGCCGCCGCGATCGAGCTGGACGAACAGCCGGGGCCGCTGCGCGACACGCTGAAGACCAGCCAGCAGCGCTGGGCCAAGGTGCTGAAGCGCGAATTCCGGGCGTTGAATCCGAACGCCGACGACGCCGCGCTGGAGGTGCTGGTGTTCCAGTTCAAGGGCATCGTGCTGGCCTATGGCCATTCGCGGCGGCTGCTGGATGACGAGACGGCGCGGGCGCAGGCGACGGCGGCCTACCGGATGCTTGTGGCGTCGGCCCCGCACGCCTAGCTCTGGTCCGGCAGGGAGAAGACCATGACGGGCATCATCAGAGTCGGCGTCGGCGGCTGGACCTACGAGCCGTGGCGGGGCGTGTTCTATCCGGAAAGGCTGAGCCAGAAGAAGGAGCTGGAGTTCGCGTCGCGGGCGCTGACGAGCATCGAGATCAACGGCACCTACTATTCCGGCTTCAAGCCCGAGACCTGGATGAAGTGGCGCGACGAGACGCCCGACGGCTTCGTCTTCGCGGTCAAGGCCAGCCGGTTCTGCACCAACCGGAAGGTTCTGTCGGAGGGCGGCGAAAGCGTCGGGCGGTTTCTCGATCAGGGGCTGACCGCGCTGGGCGACAAGCTGGGGCCGATAAACTGGCAGTTCATGGCCACCAAGAAATTCGATCCGGTCGACTTCGAGGGCTTTCTGAAACTGCTGCCGAAGGAGAAGGACGGCGTGCGGCTGCGGCATGCGCTGGAGGTGCGCAGCCCGACCTTCGACACGCAGGCGTTCTACGATCTGGCCGCGAAATACGGCGCGGCGATCGTCTACGCCGAGGACGACGAGGCGCCGGAGTGGCCGCGCATCGACCAGCCGACGGCGGACTTCACCTACGCCCGGCTGATGTCGAGCCGGGAGGACGAGCCGACCGGCATGACCTCGAAGGAACTCGACGCCATCGCGGAGCGGGCGCGGGCATTGGCGAAGCAGGGCGATGTGTTCGCCTACTTCATCGCCGGGGCGAAGGTGCGCAATCCGGCGGCGGCGCAAGCGCTGATCGCGAAGCTGGGCGGATGACGGCCCTCGTTCGGGGAAGCTGCCACTGCGGGGCCCAGCGATTCGCCGCCCCCGCGCCGGACAACGTGACCCACTGCAACTGCTCGACCTGCACCAAGCGGGGGACAGTGGCCGCCTATTATGCGCCGGGTGAGGGTCAGCTCGACCTCACCCCGGAGACCCTCGGCGCCTACCAGTGGGGCGACCGGATGATGACCTTTCACCACTGCGTCACCTGCGGCTGCGCCGTGTTCGCCGAGTCGGACGCATGGACGACGGACGAGGGGGAGGACCGGCCGGCGCGCATCACCCTGAACGCCCGGCTGTTCGACGACTTCGATCTGGAGGCCGTCCCGGTGCGCCTTGTCGCCGGGCGCTACGGCGGGGGATCTTGCGGGGCGGTCTCTGCGGTGTGACCTGATCCTGATCGCC
>JAAXIW010000097.1 GCA_012270135.1 Brevundimonas sp.
GGGCTGGCTGTGGCGATGAGCGGTCCGGGTTGGGGCGTGGCGGGGTTCACGGCCATCATGCTTGTCTCCGGCGGCGTCGCGGGATGGACTCTCCACCGGATCGCCTATGGCAGATCGCCCGCCCCCTAGAACTCCCGCCAGCTGTCGCCGGGGTCGCGCTGGCCGGGGTCGACCCTTTGCTGGCCCCAGGCGACGATCATCAAGAGCTTGTGGCTGCGGATGCGGAACTCGCCGGTCATCGGCATGATGGCGCCCAGAGGCGCCCCGGTGGTCGGCTCGTAGAGGAAGCCCGAGAACTCGGCCACGCCGACCCGGTCGCGGCGGCTGTAGACCGACAGTTCGGGCAGGGAGACGACGTTGAAATTGTCGTTGATCGGCACCCGCATCTCGGGAAGGCCGAACACCCGGCGCATCTGCTCGATGGACAGGGTCCCGGCCCGCAGCTCCAGCACCGCGGCCGCCTCGAGCTTCGACGGCGCCAGCGAATAGCCGGCCTCGGACAGGGCCGCGCGGATGGCGCTGACCGCATAGGGGGCGTTCTCGGCGCGGAAATAGCTGTCGTCGACGAACACCCGCGTGCCGCGCGGGATCGGCAGGGTCAGGCCCTCGACGGCGCGGTCGGCGGCGCGGGCCACCAGCAGCTGCTCGGTGGCCGTCCGCGACGGATTGGTTTCGGAGGTCGAGGCGCAGGCGGCGAGGGTCAGGCCCGTCAGCGCCAGCACGGCGGAAATGCGAAGGCTCAGCTTACCAGCTCCCGGTATTGGGCATCGAGGCCCACGGTTCTGCGGGGGGCTGCGGCTCGCCCTCCTGCAACAGTTCGATCGAAATTCCGTCCGGCGAGCGGACGAAGGCCATGCGCCCGTCGCGCGGCGGCCGGTTGATCGTCACCCCGCCGTCCATCAGCCGCTGGCAGGCGGCGTAGATGTCCTCGACCTTGTAGGCCAGATGCCCGAAATTGCGCCCGCCGTCGTAAACCTCCGGGTCCCAGTTGAAGGTCAGTTCGACCTCCGGCGACCGCTCCGCCTGCGAGCGCGCCCGGTCGGCCGGGGCGGCGAGGAAGACCAGGGTGAACCGCCCCGCCTCGTTCTCCATCCGGCGCATTTCCTCGAGGCCCAGCAGCTCGCACCAGAAGCGCAGCGAGGCGTCGAGGTCCGACACGCGGACCATGGTGTGCAGATAGCGCATGATCGTCCGTCCTGGGGGAGAGGCGGGGAGGCGGCCTCTATAGCGACCCATCGCCGCGACCGCGACTCACGCCCTGTTTCGACAGGTGCGCCCCGGCCCGACCCCTGCTAGAGCCGGTGTCTGCCGCCCCCCGGGGCCGAGGTCGGGAACTCCATGCTCCGCAAGCTTTATGACTGGGTCTTTTCGCTGGCCCGCAGCCGCCACGCCACGCCCGCGCTCGCGGCGGTCTCCTTCGCGGAAAGCTCGGTCTTTCCCATTCCGCCGGACGTGATGCTGGCCCCGATGGTGCTGACCCGGCCGGACCGGGCCTATTTCTACGCCACGGTATGCACGGTCGCCTCCGTGCTTGGCGGCATCCTCGGCTATGCGATCGGCTATTTCCTGACGCCGGTGGGCGAGGCCATCCTGTCCTTCATCGGCAGCGCGGACGCCCAGGCGCAGTTCGAGTCCTGGTATGACCGGTTCGGCCTCTGGGTCATTCTCATCAAGGGCCTGACGCCGTTCCCGTACAAGCTTGTCACCATCGCCTCCGGTCTGGCGCAGTTCAGCTTCCCGGTCTTCCTGATCGCCTCGGTCATCACGCGCGGAGGCCGGTTCTTCGCCGTGGCCTGGGTCATCAAACGTTGGGGGCCCGCGGTCTGGGCGCGGGTCGAAAAGCGGCTGGCGCTGTGGACCATGATCGGTCTCGCCGTCCTCATCGGAGCCATCGTCCTGTTGAAGGTCGTTCTTCACTAGGATTCTGCACCGGACGGGCCGCATCGACGGACGCTCAATCCCCGGCTATGAACGACGTCCGATGAGACGCCTGTATCGACTCCTGACGCGGTGGTGGACCGCCTTCGCCCTGGCCGCCTCGCTGGCGATGCTGGCGGCGGCGCATGCGTTCGAACGGTTCGGCGGCCTCGCCCCGTGCAACCTCTGTCTCAAGCAGCGCGAGGTCTACTGGGGCGCCGTCGCCATCGCCCTCGTCGCCACCCTCTGGCACCTGATCAGCCGGGGCAGCCGCGGCACCCCCCGCATCGCCGCCTTCCTGCTCGCCGTCGTCTTCGCCACCGGCGCGATCACGGCCCTGTTCCACATGGGCGGCGAGAACCAGTGGTGGACCCTCCCGGCCGCCTGCGCCGGCGGCGGCGACGTCGATCTCGAGAAACTGGCCGCCATCGCCTTCGGCACGGCCCCGGTCGAGCGGCCTGTCCTCTGCGACGCGGTGACGTGGCGCTTCCTCGGCCTGTCCATGGCAGGATGGAACGTGCTGATCTCGACGGCATTGGCCGTGTTCAGCCTTCTCGCCGCCAAGAGGCCCAAGGATGCCCGCGCCCCGCGCCCCTGAATCCCCGTCTGACGCCGGTCCCGAACGGCCGGTTCGCCTGCCGCATCCCGGCCGGGGCGCCAGCCGCCGCCGGCGCGCCGAAATCCTGCGCGTCGACCATGCCGGCGAATACGCCGCAGTCCACATCTACCGGGCCCAGCGCGCGGTGTTCGAGGGCCGCCCCGGCAAGGAGGCCATCGCCGCCGACATGGGCGAGATGCAGGCGCAGGAGGCCGTCCATCTGGCCCGCTTCGAGGCCCTGCTCAACGCCGAGCGGGTCCGCCCCACGGTGATGACCCCGCTGTGGCGCCTCGCCGCCCTCGGCCTCGGCGCCGGCACCGCCCTGATGGGCGAGAAGGCCGCCCACGCCTGCACCGAGGCGGTCGAGAGCGTCATCGAGGAACACTACGCCGACCAGATCGCCGAACTGGCCGACCGCGACCCCGAACTCGCCGCCGAACTGACGAAATTCCGCGACGAGGAACTGGCCCACCACGACCACGCCGTCGACCACGGCAGCCGCGAGGCCCCCGGCTACGGCCTGCTCAGCGCGGTGATCAAGGCCGGCTGCCGCGCGGCCATCAAGGTGTCCGAAAGGGTCTAGGGTCTGGGGTCTGGGGTCTGGGAAGGTTCGCTCGAAAGCCCCTGGCCCCTAGCCCCTATCTCCCCACATCAAACGCCAGCAACAAGGTCCTCTGCCGTTCGTTGTTGTTGTCGTCCGACAGGATGTAGAGCCGCACCCCGTCGCCGTTCCGCACCGCCGCGATCCCCTCGCAATTGTCGCCCGTCGACGGCAGGCTGAGCTCGACCAGAACCGGCCCCATCGCCCCGTCCGCCGCCATCCGCCGGATGCGTCCGCGCACATCGACCGGCGGGCGGAAGCGCCGCTCGACCACCCAGCACCCGTCGCCCGACGGATCGCGGGCCATGCCGGTGATGCGGTAGTCGCTGTCCGGCATCGGCTCGGCCGGCGGGGCGGTCACCACCCGGCAACCCTGCGCCGCGCAGTCCCAGACGCCCCCGGATTCGCCGGCGACCCGCCATCCGCCCGGCGCGGCCGAAATCCCCTCCATG
>JAAXIW010000364.1 GCA_012270135.1 Brevundimonas sp.
CCCCCCAATTTCGCGTGACGGGCTGTGACTGGAGGGTCGCGGCGTGCCCATAGTGGTTCAGCTTCCGGAAGACTGGGAGACGACGTCCGGGAAATTGATCGTGCAGATGATGTGCGAGCTCGGGGAGGGTCCTGTAGTTCCAGCCTTCCGGCGCGCCGGTCTGGGCGGTGATCACCATGCGCATCCAGCGTTCGAGATCTGCGTCGCCGGCGTAGGTCGGGAAGCGGACGCTCAGGGCGGTGAACCGGGCGTGGAAGTCCGCCCAGGCCGCCAGACGCTGTTCGAAGCCGCCGCGGCTTTCCCATGGGGAGCGCCAGTAGTCGATGAAGTCCCTGCGCAGGGCGTCGTCCCGGGCGCTCCGTAACGCGTCTTCGGCTTCACGGGCGGCGGCCTTGGCGAGCCGTTCCTCGGCCTGGGCCTTCGCCCGACGCGCAGCGTCCTCGGCGGCCACATCGATCAGAAAGGCTCGCTGTTCGACCGTGTCGAGGGTGAGTTCTGAAAAATCGACGATGGCGGAGCGCCAGTCTTCAGCCCCCGCCACCGGGTGCCAGCACCGAATGCGGAAGCGGCCGAAGGCCTCCGATTGGGCGGCGGTCTCCTCGTCGACCACCAGGGCGTTGGAGTGGTTGGGGAAGACAATGTCGTCCTCGGTCAGGCGACGGTGGCGCGGATCGAAGCTGGCAAGGACCCAGACGAGCAGCGCGCCCTCGGCGCGGTAGAAGGCGCGCCGGCCCACGATGACCGACAGGAAGGTCGTGCTGAGCTGGGCCTCGAAGGCGAGACGCAGGCCGTTGAAGGTCGCGCTGACGTCGGGGCGGCGCGGCCCGAGGCGCGGGACGGGGGCGCGCCAGTGCGTCTCCTCCGCGCCGTCGGCGAACGCGGGGTCGGCCGCGATGGAGCGCATCAGAAGGCGTTTGAGCCGGCGGTGGGGCTCGCTCTCGGCCAAGCCGGCGTATTTGCGGGCCCGCAGGTCCATCTCGGGAAAGTCGCGGGTCACCGCGGGACAGGAACCGTCCTCCTCGGCGTGTCGGAAGAAGAAGGCCTTGTCCTTGCTGGAGACCAGGTAGGCGGGGACCCGGCAGAGCGAACAGACCAGGCGGGGACGTCGGGACCGCATGGCTTCCAACAGCATGTTCCGCAACCGGATGATGCGGTCATAGCGGTGACGGCGGATCAGGGACGGGGCGTTCAGGAAGCGTCCGGTGCGCAGGCTCAGCAGTTCGCGAATCTGTGGAGCCTCGACGGCGCGGGCGGGAACGCCGGGGGCCAGGGTGAGGGCGCGGCCGATGTGCATGACGTCTCGATTCCGGCCGTCGCCAGCGTAGGAACGCCCGGCGAATCAGCCATTGAGAGGATGGTCTCATCCCGAGCCGCGCCTCGACAAGGTTGGCGACGGGGGAACGTAAGTCCGGTGCACCCCGGGCCGGCAGTTGAGGCGCAGGCGTGTCGTGGCGGACGATGTGCGACAGCAAGGGCTCCAAGGCGCGAAGCGCCGCCCGCTTCTCGCTCAAGTATTCATCACCGTCGTAGTGCACGCTGGAAACCAGCGCCGCCGCCGTTGGGCCGATGGTGTCTAGGTGGAGATCGGGACGCAAATGTCCGCGCTTCGGGCGACCCAAAGCTTTACCGCTCCCCGGGAGAGTGACTTCTTTCAGGAGCGGACCCAAGGTCCGCTCCTGGCGCTATGCCGAACTAGGCCACGAGTTCCGCCAGCGTCACCTTGAGCGCGATGGCGAGCTTCTCCAGCACCGTCACAGTCGGATTGCGCACCCCTCGCTCAATCCCTGAGACGTACGTCCGGTGCATGCCGGCGTCGAAGGCGAACTCCTCCTGTGACCGGCCGGACGCTTCGCGCAGCCGCCTCACGTTCAGTCCGACTCTGCGGCGCACGTCCATGAAGGGAGAGGGCGTCGGCGCAGCCGATCAGACGACAGCCGATGAGTCACATTACGACTTGACCTTGGCCGCAGAGGATGGGTTCGTCCGGTTTCAAGGAGACTCATAGGATGCGATATTTCGATCTGATCAGCCTCGCCCTACTGGCTGTGCTGCTAGGCCTGATCCCCGCGACCATCGCGGCGTGGAAGGGGCGCAGCTTCGTGCCCTGGTGGCTGTATGGCGCGGCCCTCTTCGCCATCGCCACGCCGCACGCCATCCTGACCCACCGAAACATGGCGGGCGTGGACGCACGCAAGGCGGCCGAAGGGTACGGCCGTTGTCCCGCCTGCCTTGAGATGGTGCGTAAGGAAGCCAAGCGCTGCCGATATTGTCAGGAAGTGCTGGTGGAGCGCGCCTGATGCCGCAGCATCGCAGCCGGGTTATCGAGGTCTCAACCAAGAAGCCGGCCTCTTTCCGATCCCAACTGGCGCTTCAGGGCGCGCTGATACTCGGCAGCGTTGGCGTCATCGGCGGACTTGTGTGGCTCGCCCTGCGGGAGGCGCCGGTTCCTGACGGATGTCCGTCGCGTGAACAGGCGTTCGCGGTGATGCAGCGGGACGTACTCGCCATTGTTCCTGAGCCTTCACAGCAGCAGCCCCCTTACCGCAAGGGAGTCGTCAAGGTGGAGGGCCATCCCGCGGGGCTT
This sequence comes from Brevundimonas sp., assembly GCA_012270135.1. GTDB lineage: Bacteria > Pseudomonadota > Alphaproteobacteria > Caulobacterales > Caulobacteraceae > Brevundimonas. The sequence goes on from JAAXIW010000364.1 coordinate 2,585, forward strand.
TGCGCCTACAGCATGGACGGGCAGGTATCATTCGCCTGGGAGGGCGCGCGGGAGAAAACGGCATTCCAGGGATACGCCACATGGAACCCGGGGACGGGTGTGTGGCAGGCCAGCAGCAATATTCCCACAGAAGACTAGGCGGTCAGGGCTACTGCGGCCGTCTCCAGCCGGTCCCGCCATGCCAGTCCGTCGAGCCAGCCGCATGGCAGGCTGGCTGAGCCGGTCAGAGACCAGGCTAGCTGGCCGGCAATCGCCGCCGTGGTGTCGGCGTCCTGCCCCAGATTGGCGGCGTGCAAGACTGCCCGATCAAATGCGGCGGTGCGCCCGACGGACCAGAGGCCGGCCTCAAGGCTGTGCCCCACGTAGCCAGAGCCGTTGACCTCGTTCCGCGGCTTGGCGCGCCAGGCGCCGGCGTTCACTGCCGCCACCACCCCAGCCCAGTCGCCGCTCCGAGAGCGCAACACCTCCGAACGCGGCCGCCCGGCGATCGCGTCGGCCAGCATCTCGGCATAGAGGACGCAAGCATCGACGGCCTCGGCGGCCGCATGAGTGGTCCTGCTCTGCCGGGCGGCGGCGTCGCGCAGGGCAGGGCGGTCGTTCCAGTATCGGATCGCCACCGGCGCCAGCCGCATCAGCGACCCGTTGCCGGCGGAGTGCGGATCGGTTGAGCCGCAGTGATCCGCCTTTGTTTGCTCCCATCGCCGCAGGGCCTGCGCAGTGGTTGAACCGATATCGAAGCAGCGGCCGGTGCAGGCGTAGGTCCCATTGCGCCACCAGTCGCTGAAGCGAGCGAGCAGATCTTGTTCGTCCAGCCCGTCGCGCTCGGCCAGGCTGTCGGCCAGCGCAAGCGCCATGGCGGTGTCGTCAGTCCACTGGCCCGGCTTCAGGCTGAAGGGTCCGCCGCCGACGATTCCGGTCAGCGGTTCGTAGGCCTCGCGCGCCTGGAACTCCAGGGTGGTCCCACGCGCGTCGC
>JAAXIW010000108.1 GCA_012270135.1 Brevundimonas sp.
CGGCGAACCTCTGCTGCTTCGGTGCGCCGGCTACGGCGGTGCGGAGGTCTATCTGGCGGTGCTTATCCGGCCCGCCGACTGGCTCCGCGCCCGCGGCGACGACCTGTTCATGGACTGGCCGGTGCCCACTCGCTTGATGGAGGACGGCGGACGGCTGGAGATCGACACCCACGCCGGGGCCCGCTCCGCCTGGATCGTGGCGGGGCACTCGCCGCTGAGGCTGAGGCTCCGGGACCTGGGCCTGCCCGCCCGCGGATCGCGGCGTCAGGGGCACCTGTTCGTCAGCCTGCAGCCCTCGGACGACATCCCGTCGGCGGCCGAGGATTTGCTGGTCCGCTTCACCCGCGTCTGGACGCCGGACCGGCTGGCGGCCTAAGCCGTAAGCCGACATGTCCCACAACACCTTCGGCCATCTGTTTCGTGTGACCACCTGGGGCGAGAGCCACGGGCCGGCCATCGGCTGCGTCGTCGACGGCTGCCCGCCGCTGATTCCGCTGAGCGAAGCCGACCTGCAGCCGTGGCTGGACCGGCGCAAGCCGGGCGGCAGCCGCTTCGTCACCCAGCGGCGGGAGAGCGACACGGCCCGCATCCTGTCGGGCCGGTTCGACGACGGCGACGGCCCGGTGACCACCGGCGCCCCCATCGCCATCCAGATCGACAACGAGGACGCCCGCTCGAAGGACTATGGCGACATCGCCCGCGCCTTCCGGCCCGGCCATGCGGATTTCACCTACCAGGCCAAATACGGCGTCCGCGACCATCGCGGCGGCGGCCGGTCCTCCGCCCGAGAGACGGCGCTGCGGGTGGCCGCGGGGGCGGTGGCGCGCAAGGTGCTCGGCGAGGCGGTGCGCATCCGCGCCGGGGTGGTCCAGCTGGGTCCGCACCGGATCGCGCCGGAGGCGGTCGACTTCGACGCGGTCTACGACAACGCCTTGTTCGCCGCCTCGGCCGAGGTGGTTCCGGCCTGGGAGGCCTACCTCGACGGCGTGCGCAAGGCGGGGTCGTCGATCGGTGCCGTGGTGGCGCTCGAGGTGACGGGGGTTCCGGCCGGCTGGGGCGCGCCGGTCTACGGCAAGCTGGACGCTGAGTTGGCCGCGGCGATGATGTCGATCAATGCGGTCAAGGGCGTCGAAATCGGGGCCGGCTTCGGGGCGGCCGAACTATCGGGCGAGGACAACGCCGACGCCATGCGGCTGGACGAGGACGGGCGGCCGGTGTTCCTGTCGAACCAAGCCGGCGGGGTGCTGGGCGGCATCTCCACGGGCCAGCCGCTGACGGCGCGGATCGCCTTCAAGCCGACCTCCTCGATCCTGACGCCGGGCCGGACGATCACCCGCGACGGAACCGAGACGGTGGTCTCGACCCGCGGCCGCCACGACCCCTGCGTCGCCCTGCGCGGCGTGCCCGTGGTCGAGGCCATGGCGGCCTGCGTTCTGGCGGATGCGATGCTGAGGCATCGGGCGCAGGTGGGGTGATGGGAACCACGCGGAATCTGAAGCGCCACATCAGAGCCAGCGTGATAGGGCACTTCCTCAGCCAAGCATCAGGCTTCGGGTTGGTCGCCTTGGGCTTGGCCCTGTTGTTCTCCGCCTTCTTTTGGCTCCTGGCGCCACGAGGGGAGGTCCAGGAGCTGAGCGGCACCGTCCTGCGTATGGCGTTCCGTGAGGATTACGAGGGTTCGCAGCGTGTCGCCGTGGTCCAGGTAGAGGGTCGCGAGGTCACGGTACGCCTCCCCATGCGGGTCCGGTGCGATATCGGTGACACCATCGCGCTCCAGACGACCCCCGTCAGAATCGGAACTGCGACCCGGGTAAGTCCAGCAAAGACGCGACCTTGCGGCTGATCCTCTTTTCGCCACTGACACTGTTACCTATATAGACCCCGAACGGCGCGCCGTATGCTGCGCGCCCTAAACGGGAGACCCCTCATGATCGACGTCCGCCCCTTCTCCAGCCTCGGCGGCGCCAACCACGGCTGGCTGAACGCCAAACACCATTTCTCCTTCGCCAACTATTACGACCCGAGCCGCATGAGCTGGGGCCGGTTGCGCGTCTGGAACGACGACGAGATCGCGGCGAAGTCGGGCTTTCCGCCCCACCCGCACGCCGACATGGAGATCATCACCTATGTCCGCACCGGGGCCATCACCCACGAGGATTCGATGGGCAACCGCGGCCGCACCGGCGCCGGCGACGTGCAGGTCATGAGCGCCGGGACGGGCGTGCGTCACGCCGAGTTCAACCTCGAGGACGAGCTGACGACCCTGTTCCAGATCTGGATCGAGACCGACAAGCCGGGCGCCAGGCCGGGCTGGGGCCAGCGCGAATTCCCGAAGGGCGACCGCACCGGCCGCTTCTCGGTGCTGGCTTCCGGCGACCCGTCGGACGAGGCCCTGACCATCAACGCCGACGCCAAGGTGCTGGGCGCGACGCTCAAGGCGGGTGAATCGATCACCTACAGCCTAGGCGAAGGCCGCCGCGCCTATCTGGTCCCGGCCGTCGGCGCGGTCGAGGTCAACGGCGTCGCCCTGAACGCCCGCGACGGGGCGGCGATCAAGGACGAGAGCGAGATCAAGATCACGGCCACGGCCGACGCCGAACTGGTGATGGTCGACAGTCTCTAGGTCCAGTCCCCGCCACAATGGAAAACCCCGCCCGGATCGCCCCGGGCGGGGTTCTTTTTGGTCAGTGGGTCGCGCCCACCGTGCCGGGGTCCTGCACCGGAGGCGGTGCGGGCAGAGGCTCGGCGGCCTCGTCCCACTCCACCGGGGTCGGCGCGCCGGTCAGGGCCCATTTCAGGGCCTCGTCGGCGGTCTTGATCGGAACGATCTCCAGCGCGCCCTTCACATTGTCGGGCACGTCGGCGAGGTCCTTCTCGTTCTCCTCGGGGATCAGCACCGTCTTGATGCCCGCGCGCAGCGCCGCCAGCAGTTTCTCCTTCAGGCCGCCGATGGCGGTGACCCGGCCGCGCAGGGTGATCTCGCCGGTCATGGCGATGTCCTTGCGGATCGGGATGCCGGTCAGGACCGAGACCATCGCGACCGTCATGGCCACGCCCGCCGAGGGACCGTCCTTGGGCGTCGCGCCGTCGGGCACGTGCACGTGGATGTCGGTCTTCTCGAAGGCCGGCGGCTTGACGCCGATGCTCAGCGACCGGGCCCGGACGTAGGAGGCGGCGGCGGAGATCGACTCCTTCATCACCTCCTTGAGGTTGCCGGTCACGGTCATGCGACCGCGGCCCGGCATCTTGATCGCCTCGATGGTCAGGATGTCGCCGCCGAATTCGGTCCAGGCCAGGCCGGTGACGATGCCGACCTGATCCTCCTCGTCCGTCTCGCCATAGCGGTATTTCCGCACGCCGGCGTATTCGGCCAGCTTGGCTTCGTCGACGGTGATCGACAGCAGCTTCTCGCGCGCCATCTCACGCACCGCCTTGCGCGCCAGACCACCCAGCGCCCGCTCGAGCGAGCGCACGCCGGCTTCCCGCGTGTAGTAGCGGCTCAGGTCGCGGATGATGTCGTCAGGCACGACGCACTCGGGCGGTTTCAGCCCGTT
>JAAXIW010000350.1 GCA_012270135.1 Brevundimonas sp.
AGCGCGCCCGCTGGAAATCCATCTCCTCCTTCTTCTTCTTGCCCATGGCGCGGCGGAGAAGGTCGGCCTCACCGAGGCTGTATCCGGCCAGGATCTGGGCGATCTTCATCACCTGCTCCTGGTAGATGATGACGCCGTAGGTCTCGGTCAGCACCTCCTTGAGCGAAGGGTGCAGGTAGTCGACCTCCTGCCGGCCGAATTTGCGATCGATGTAGGTGTCGATCATCTCCATCGGGCCGGGCCGGTAGAGGGAGATCAGAGCGGTGATCTCCTCGATCGAGCCGCAGCGCATCTTGCGCAGGGTGTCGCGCATGCCCTGGGATTCCAGCTGGAACACGCCGACGGTCTGGCCCGAGGCCATCAGTTCATAGGTGCGGCCGTCGTCCAGCGGCAGGCCGTTCCAGTCCGGGGCGGCGCCGCGCCGTTCGAGGTACTGGCGCGCACGGTCGAGCACGGTCAGGGTCTTGAGGCCGAGGAAGTCGAACTTCACCAGGCCCGCCGCCTCGACCCATTTCATGTTGAACTGGCTGGCCGGGATGGACGAGCGCGGGTCCTGATACAGGGGCGCCAGCTCGACCAGCGGGCGGTCGCCGATGACGATGCCGGCGGCGTGGGTCGAGGCGTTGCGGTACAGGCCCTCCAGCTCCAGCGCCGTCTCCAGCAGGGCGGCGACGTTGGCGTCGCTGTCGCGCGCCTCCTTGAGCCGCGGCTCGAGATCGATGGCCTGGGCCAGGGTGACCGGATTGGCGGGGTTGGCCGGGACCATCTTGGCGAGGCGGTCGACCTGACCGAGCGGCATCTGCAGCACCCGGCCGACGTCGCGCAGCACGGCCCGGGCCTGGAGGGTGCCGAAGGTGATGATCTGGGCGACGCGGTCCTTGCCGTACCGATCCTGGACGTAGTCGATCACCTCTTCCCGCCGCTCCTGGCAGAAGTCGATGTCGAAGTCGGGCATGGAGACCCGTTCGGGATTGAGGAAGCGCTCGAACAGCAGGCCGAAGCGGAGCGGGTCGAGGTCGGTGATGGTCAGCGACCAGGCGACCAGCGAGCCCGCGCCGGAACCCCGCCCGGGCCCCACGGGGATGCCGTGGCTCTTGGCCCATTTGATGAAGTCCGACACGATCAGGAAGTAGCCGGGGAAGCCCATCTGCTGGATGATGCCGACCTCCCATTCGAGGCGGCTCCAGTACTCTTCCTCGGGCGCGGCGGGCGTAACCTGTTTGAGCCGGACCTTCAGACCCTCGCGCGCCTGAGGCATCATTTCGTCGGGCTCTGAGCGGCCGTCGCAGGCATCGGAGCGTGGCATGTAGGGCGCGAGGGTCGGGGCGACGAAGGCGCAGCGGCGGGCGATGTCGAGGGTGGAGTCGCAGGCCTCGGGCAGGTCGGCGAACAGTTCGCGCATGGCCGCGGCGGTCTTGAACCAGTGCTGGCCGGTGATGCGGCGGCGGTCCTCCTGACCGGTAAAGGCGCCGTCGGCGATGCACAGCAGGGCGTCGTGGGACTTCGCCTGCGCCGCCTTCGCATAATGGACGTCGTTGGTGGCCACGAGGGGGGCGTCGTGAGCGTAAGCCCATTCGACGAGGCCGCGCTCGGCCTGCTGCTCGGAGGCGAGGCCGTGGCGCTGCAGCTCGACGTAGAAGCGGTCGCCGAAGGCGGCCTGCATGGCGGCGAGGGCGGCGGCGGCCTCGGCCGGCTTGCCCTGGACGAAGAGCGGATCAACCGGGCCGTCGGGGCCGCCGGAGAGCAGGATCAGGCCGTCGGAATGCGCCGCCACCGTGTCCCAGGGCACGCCCGGCTCGGCCATGTCCCCGGCTTCCAGATAGGCGGCGGACGAGAGGGCCGAGAGGTTGAGCCAGCCGGCCTCGTTCTGGACCGCCAACACGACGGTGGGGACCCTGGCCCAGCGCTCGTTGATCTTGCCGCCGATGCCGGTGACCGGCAGGGCGCAGGCGATGATCGGCTGGACCCCGGCGTCCTTCGCGGCCTGACTGAATTCGAGCGCCCCGAACAGATTGGCCCGGTCCGCCACCCCGACCGCCGGCATGCCCGCGTCGGCCGCCAGCCGGGCGACCTTGCCGGCCTTGATCGCGCCTTCCAGCAGGGAATAGGCCGAGCGGACCCGCAGGTGGATGAAGCCCTGGCTGTTCAGCGTGTCGGTCAAACCGGGTCCTTCGTCAGGTGCGCGCCTGTCATGGACCGAGTCTCACATCGCGGGCGACCGGAACACCGCAAAGCGGCGCGGACGGCGGCGGGACGGGGGACCGGCTGTGGATTAGCCCGGGCGAAACGAAAAATCGGTGTGGCGGAGTCGGCAGAGTCGGCGCCGGAGTCCGGTAGGGCGGAGTCGGGAGAGTCTACATCAGTGAGCCAGGGAGCGGCGCCGTCCAAGGCGACCAGGGCGCCCCGACCCATCAGGCCGCCGTGGTCAGCAGCGCCGCCTGCCACATCACCCAGACGAAGCCGCCGCACGACGCCAGCGACAATCCATCCCGAACCCAACGCGCCATGACGGCTTCTCCCTTGCGTGTTCCGGGTATGTTCTATGTTCTTGTTTGGTTCTCGTCAAGACCCAATGGCCCGCGTTCGGGTCAGCGCCTGCCCTGCCTCCCCGACGACAGGGGCGGCGACAAGCGGCACGCTCCCGCTCCCCTGCCCCGCGAGCGGCCTTGCGTCCCGGCGAGGGAACCGCGTAGCTTCGGCGTTAACCATCGGGAGCATGCGCCATGAATGACGTAGCAGCGGAGGCCGCCGTCGTCGGGCGGAACGACAAGGGCCGCGACAACGGCGGCCTGTTCCGGTTCCTGCCCGGCTTCGTGCTGATCCTGGTGCTGTTCATCGCCGGCCAGCTGATCTTCAGGGATCCGCGCGCGGTGCTGTTCGACATCAACGGCTACAAGCTGGCCTGGGTCGAGGTGCTGATGGTGGCGGCGGCCATCGTGGCCATGGCCGAACAGCTGAAGGTCTCCAAACCGGGCGTGAACCAGATCAACGAAGCCCTGCTGATCGGGCTGGTGGCCGTGGTGCAGATCGTGCTGTTCACCCTGGGGGCGTCCGGCGTGGCGGGCTTCAGCATGTTCGCCAACACCGAATTCGTCCTGCTGACCCTGATCAATGTCGCCCAGACGGTGGTCGCCTTCCAGATCAACGCCGCGACCCTGATGCGGACGATCAGCTCCGGCTGACCGGCAGCCGGGCCGTCAGTGCGGCCAGGCCTCCCTGAGCACCTCGACGCGGCCCCCATGGGCGCGCACCTCAAGCGCGGGCGTGGCCGGCTGGCCGTCGGCGAACAGTTCGGAGATGACGGCGCCGTCGTCGGCCTGGACGCTCTCGATGACGCGGACGGGAACGAAGCCGGCGCGGGCGGTCGCGGCGGCCGCGCGGACGTCGGCGGGGACGGCGCTCCACGGCAGGTCGCGCTGGATCTCCACCACCTGCCAGCCCTGCGGGGTCTCGAGCAGGTCGAGTTCGATTTCGGCGCCGTCGACCGTTCCCTCGACGTCGTAGTAGCGGCGCCCTTCCCGCTCCTTCAGCTCGGCCCCGGCGATGAC
>JAAXIW010000317.1 GCA_012270135.1 Brevundimonas sp.
GCAGGAAGGCGAAGATGTCGCTCGGCCTCGACCTCAGCCAGAACATGCTCAACCTCGCCCGCGCCAATGGGCCCCGGGCCGGGCTCGACAAGGTGGAGCTGCGCCACGGCGACATCTTCGCCACCCGCCTGCCCGAACGGAGCGCGGACCTGGTGCTGGTGCATCAGGTGCTGCACTACCTCGCCGATCCGGCGGCGGCGGTGGCCGAGGCGGCGCGGCTGGTCTCGCCGGACGGCCGGTTGCTGATCGTCGACTTCGCTCCGCACACGCTGGAGCATCTGCGCGAAGAGCATCAGCATCGCCGCCTCGGCTTTTCCGACGAGGAGATGCGGCGCTGGCTGGGCGAGGCCGGCCTCACGCCGTCGGCGCCCGTCGCTCTTCCCCCGGACACGGACGGCCTGACCGTGGTCATCTGGACCGCGGGACGGGCCGCCGAGCAGGGGACGCGGGTCGCATGAATCCCGCCCTCAGTCTGGCGGAAGCGCGGGCGCTGCTGCTGTCGCCGCTGGGTCCGGTGGCGCGGGCAGGTCAGGACCGTTCGCGGCCGCGCGTATCGTTCGAATTCTTTCCGCCCAGGTCCGACGACGCCGAGGCGGGTCTGTGGCGGGCGGTGACGCGGCTGGCGCCGCTGAGGCCCGATTTCGTCTCCGTGACCTATGGGGCGGGCGGATCGACCCGGGCCAGGACGCACCGCACGGTTCAGCGCATTCTGGCTGAGACCGAATTGACCCCGGCAGCCCACCTGACCTGCGTCGACGCCGGGCGCGACGAGGTCGATGCAGTGATCGACGCCTATCACGCGGCGGGCGTGCGCCACGTCGTGGCCCTGCGGGGCGATCCGCCCAATGGCGCCGGCATAGGCGGAGCCTATGTTCCGCCTGCCGACGGCTACGCCAACGCCACCGAGCTGACCGCCGCCGTGGCGCGTCGGGGCGGCTTCGAGATCAGCGTCGGCTGTTATCCGGAGGGCCACCCCGAGAGCCCCTCCCCGGCCCACGACATCGATGTGCTGAAGGCCAAGGTCGACGCCGGGGCGACCCGGGCGATCAGCCAGTTCTTCTTCGACATCGACGCCTTCCTGCGCTTTCGCGACCGGATCCGGGCGGCGGGCGTGACCATCCCCCTGATCCCCGGGATCATGCCGGTGTCCAACTTCGCGGGGCTGAAGCGCATGTGCGGGGCCTGCGGACCGGCCATCCCCGACTGGCTGGCGGCCCATTTCGACGGACTGGACGACGATCCGGAGACGCGCAAGCTGATCGCCGCCTCGGTGGCCGCCGAGACCTGCGCCCGGTTGCAGGAAGAGGGCTTCGCCGACTTCCACTTCTACACCCTGAACCGCGCCGACCTGGTCTACGCCATCTGCCGGGTTCTGGGCGTGCGGGAGCAGAGGGCGAACGGATGACCCGCGCCGATCGCATCGCGGCCCTGCACGCCGTCGCCCGCGAGCGGATTCTGGTGCTCGACGGGGCCTGGGGGGTGATGATCCAGCGCCAGGCGCTGTCGGAGGCGGAATTCCGCGGCGCACGCTTCGCCGACCATCCGGTGCAGATGAAGGGCAATAACGACATCCTGTGCCTGACCCGAGCGGACATCGTCGCCGACCTGCACGACCAGTATTTCGCCGCCGGCGCCGATATCAGCGAGACCAACACCTTCTCCGCCACCACCATCGCCCAGGAGGACTACAAGCTCGACGAACAATCGGTCTGGGACCTCAACCTGGAAGGCGCGAAGCTGGCGCGGGCCGCCGCCGACCGCTGGACGGCGAAGGAACCGCACAAGCCGCGCTTCGTCGCCGGTGCGATCGGGCCGACCAACCGGATGCTGTCGATGTCCTCGGATGTGAACGATCCGGGCGCGCGCAGCGTCACCTTCGACGGGGTCTATGACGCCTATCGCCATCAAGTGCGGGCCCTGCACGAAGGCGGAGTGGACCTGTATCTGATCGAGACCATCACCGACACGCTGAACTGCAAGGCGGCGATCAAGGCGATCCTGGACCTCGCCGACGAGGGGCTGGAGCCGCTGCCGATCTGGATTTCGGGCACCATCGTCGACCGCTCGGGACGGACGCTGAGCGGCCAGACCGCCGAGGCCTTCTGGCACAGCGTGCGGCACGCCAGACCCTTCGCCGTCGGCTTCAACTGCGCGCTGGGCGGCGAGCTGATGCGGCCGTTCATCGCCGAACTGGCACGCGTCGCCGACACCCTGGTCGCCGCCTATCCCAACGCCGGCCTGCCCAACGCCATGGGCGAGTACGACGAGCAGCCGCACCAGACGGCCCATTTCATCGAGGAATGGGCCCGGTCCGGTCTGGTCAACATCGTCGGCGGCTGCTGCGGCACCACGCCGGAGCACATCCGTCACGTGGCCGAGAAAGTCGCGGGGGTGACGCCGCGGGTGATCCCCGAGCGGCCGACGGCCATGCGGCTGTCGGGGCTGGAAGCGTTCGAATTGGTCGCCTGATGCGTCCCACCTTCATCAACGTCGGCGAGCGCACGAACGTCACCGGCTCGGCCAAATTCCGCAAGTTGGTGGTCGAGGGCGACTACGCGGGGGCTCTGGACGTCGCACGGCAGCAGGTCGAGGCGGGCGCCGCGATCATCGACGTGAACATGGACGAAGGCCTGCTGGACGGCGCCGAGGCCATGCGGACCTTCCTGAACCTGATCGCGGCCGAGCCCGACATCGCCCGGGTGCCGGTGATGATCGACAGCTCGAAATGGGAGGTGATCGAGGCGGGGCTGAAGTGCGTTCAGGGCAAGCCCATCGTCAACTCCATCTCGATGAAGGCGGGCGAGGCCGAGTTCCGCGAACAGGCGCTGAAATGCCTGCGCTACGGGGCCGCCGTGGTGGTCATGGCCTTCGACGAGGTCGGTCAGGCCGACACCGCCGCGCGCAAGATCGAGATCTGCACCCGCGCCTATCGCATCCTGGTGGACGAGGTCGGCTTCCCGCCCGAGGACATCATCTTCGATCCCAACATTTTTGCCGTGGCGACGGGAATCGAGGACCACGACAACTATGCCGTCGACTTCATCGAGGCGACGCGCGTCATCAAGCAGACCCTGCCCTTTGCCCGTGTGTCGGGCGGGGTGTCGAATGTCTCGTTCAGCTTCCGCGGCAATGAGCCGGTGCGACGGGCGATCCACTCGGTCTTCCTGTACCACGCCATCCAGGCCGGCATGGACATGGGCATCGTCAACGCCGGCGACCTGCCCATCTATGACGACCTCGATCCGGAGCTGAGGGAGGCGGTCGAGGATGTGATCCTCAACCGGCCGCAGCGGACCAATGTGTCGAACACCGAGCGGCTGGTCGACATGGCGCCACGCTACAAGGGCGAGAAGGGCGCGGCGAAGGTGGTGGACCTGAAGTGGCGCGACGCCCCGGTCGGCAAGCGGATCGAGCATGCGCTGGTGCACGGCATCACCGAGTACATCGAGGCCGATACAGAGGAGGCGCGGCTCCAGTCCGAGCGGCCGCTGCACGTCATCGAAGGTCCGCTGATGGACGGGATGAACGTCGTC
>JAAXIW010000354.1:0-2537 GCA_012270135.1 Brevundimonas sp.
CGCGAGGATGGGGCAGCCTGCCCTGATCCTGTCCGAGCGCGGCGAGGTCGACGCCAAGCCCGAGCTGATCATCTACGCCGACGACGTGCAGTGCGCGCACGGCAATACGGTCGGCAATCTGGACCAGAACGCCCTGTTCTACATGCAGCAGCGCGGCCTGCCGCTGGACGAGGCGCGGGCCCTGCTGACCGAGGCCTTCCTGATCGAGGTGGTCGACCGGATCGAGCCCGAGGGCGCGAGAGAGGTGGTGCGGGAATGGCTGACGGCTCGCCTGTGAAGACCTTCGACGCCCGGGCCGCGCGCGCCCAGTTCCCGATCCTGTCGCGGACGGTGAACGGCAGGCCGCTGGTCTATCTGGACTCGGCCGCCTCGGCGCAGAAGCCGCGCGCGGTGATCGACGCCATGGTCGGCTCGATGGAGGGCGGCTACGCCAACGTCCATCGCGGCCTGCACACCCTGGCCAATGAGACGACCGAGGCCTTCGAGGCGGCGCGCGAGAGCGTGGCGCGGTTCCTGAACGCCGAAGCGGCCTCCAACATCGTCTGGACCAGGGGCGGCACCGAGGCGATCAATCTGGTGGCGGCCGGCATCGGCCAGTCGATCCAGCCGGGCGACGAGATCATCGTCTCGGAGATGGAGCACCACTCGAACATCGTGCCGTGGCACCTGCTGCGCGAGCGGCGCGGGGCGGTGCTGAAGTGGATCCCGGTGCTGGACGACGGCTCGCTGGACATGGCGGCCTACGCCGACCTGCTGGGACCGAGGACGAAGGTCGTCGCCGTCACCCACATGTCGAACGTGCTGGGGACCATCAATCCGGTCGCCGAGATCACCCGGATGGCCCACGCCGTAGGGGCGCGCGTGCTGGTCGACGGCTGCCAGGGGGCGGTGCACGCCGCGCCGGACGTCCGGGCCATCGGCTGCGACTTTTATGTCTTCACCGGCCACAAGCTGTACGGGCCGTCGGGGATCGGCGTGCTGTACGGCACGGCGGAGGCGCTGGAGAGCTTGCCGCCTTACCAGGGCGGCGGCGAAATGATCGAGACCGTCGAGCGCGAGCGGGTCACCTATGCGAAGCCGCCGCACCGCTTCGAGGCGGGCACGCCGCCGATCGTCGACGCCATCGGCCTTGGCGCGGCCATCGAATGGCTGGACCAGTTCGACCGCGGGGCGGTCGCGGCCCACGAGCGGGCGCTGTACGACTACGCCCGCGAGCGGCTGGAGGGGGTCAACTGGCTGAGCGTCATCGGCGAGGCGGAAGGGAAGGGGGCCATACTGACCTTCACCGTCGACGGCGCCCACGCCCACGACATCGCCCAGGTGATGGATCGCTACGGCGTCGCCGTGCGGGCGGGGCTGCACTGCGCTGAACCGCTGGCGAAGCGGTTCGGCCTGACGTCGAGCGCCCGCGCCTCCTTCGCCCTATATAATACGATCGACGACGCCGACGCCTTCGCCGACGCCCTGATCAAGGCCCGTGAGTTCTTTGCATGACCGACCCGACGACCACAGTGGAAGACGACGGAGGCCGCGGGGCAGCCGTGGCGGCAGGCGCGATCTCGCAGCCCGAACTCGACCGGCTGACCGACGACATCATCGCGGCCCTGAAGACGGTGTTTGACCCGGAGATCCCGGTCGACATCTATGAGCTGGGGCTGATCTACAAGGTCGACCTGTCCGACGATTTCGACGCCCGCATCGAGATGACCCTGACGGCGCCGGGCTGCCCGGTGGCTGGCGAGATGCCGATCTGGGTCGAGCAGGCGGTAATGAAGGTCGAGGGCATCAAGTCGGCGACGGCGGACCTGACCTTCGACCCGCCGTGGGATCCGTCGAAGATGAGCGACGAGGCCAAGCTGGCCCTGAACATGTTCTGAGGACGCCATGACCGAGCTTCAGACCACGACCCGCCAACGCCGCCCACGCCCCGCCGTCGTCACCCTGACCGAGGCGGCGGCCGAGCGGGTGCGCGCCCTGACCGAAGCCGGCGGGCACAAGGGCCTGCGGGTCGGGGTGAAGAACGCCGGCTGCGCGGGGCAGGAATACACCTTCGCCCTGGCGGACGAGATCGGGCCCCTGGAGGAGGTGGTCACCGACAAGGGCGCGACGGTGGTCATCGATCCGAAGGCGGTCCTGTTCCTGATCGGATCGGAGATCGACTACGAGACCACGAAGCTGGCGTCGAAATTCGTATTCCGGAACCCCAACCAGACGGACGCCTGCGGCTGCGGTGAGAGCGTGACGATCACGCCGGCCACCCGGGTCGAATGATCTGATCCGATCGCGCGGCGATCAGATTCGGGAAGTTTGCCTCCCCTGGCGGGACGTGGGACGCTCGCCGCGGGAGGATGCGCGATGAAGCGATGGACGGCCGCGTTGGCGGGTGTGGTCTCGGCCTGCACGCCCGGGACGAAACCCATCTGCGCGATCCTCGCGCCGGGTTCGATCAGAAACGAGGCGTCGCCCCGGTTCCAGCACGAGACGAATACCTGGCCCTGGTAATCCGAGTCGATCAAGCCGACGAGGTTGCCCAGCAC
>JAAXIW010000354.1:2547-3513 GCA_012270135.1 Brevundimonas sp.
CCAGATCGATGGCTGGCGCTCGGCCGGAGGTCAGACGCCGCCCCCGAAGGCGTCTTGCCCCTATGTCGCGGATGTCGATCTGGCCGCGATCGCGAGTGCGGAGGCGGGCGATGGGGATGGCGGAGCTTCGGCGCGCGCGGCTCGCCTGAACGCCATACTCGCCGAGGTGGAGATTCCGGATGGCTTCCGGCGCCCGCCGGCGGACGCCCCGGTCGTCCTGACGGCGGTCGAGCCGCCCGGCGGCATGTATCCCAATACAGTCTGGTCGGTGGTGTGGCGCGAGGCGGACGGCGGCTGGTGGTTCTGGCGACAGAACCGCGACCCGCGCATCCTGACCGTTCCCTCGCCGCCGCCTCCGCCGAGACCCGAAGGCGCGGCCGAGCGTGCTGAATACGATGCAAGGCGCGCGCGTGGAGAGTTCGATCCGGCGCCGGTCAGCGACGCGGATCGTTGGCCTCCCGTTCACGGCCGGCTGGGCGCCGCGCAGGTCGCTCAGGTGGCGGCGGCTCTGGCGCGCCCGTGTCGGGCATGCGCATCGGCCCCGCCGGCGAGAACCTGAACGTCGCGCTGACGGTCGCGGAATCGGGCAGCCAGCAGCAGAGCCAGAGCTGACGGCGGCCGGACCGGCGTCAGCGGAGAAGCTTGATCCTATTCCGCCGCGCTGGCGGTCGCAGGCTGATGCAGATAGCCGCGGTCGAGCGTATTGTAGGCTGCCTGCACCATGTCGATGTCCTGCAGGTGGCTGAGCCCGGCCACAGCCATCATCAGATCGCCCACGGACGTCGGCACATCGGCGGGCGGCATGGCGAAGCTCTGCTGGAGGAGATCCCGGGCATGCGGCTCGGAACCGCCCATGGCCCGATAGAGCCCCAGCGAGACGGTCAGCAAGTGATGGCGCAGGGCCGCATCCGTCATTGGAGGATAACCGGACTGCTGGTTCAACAGTTCTACGGCGCGGTTCTGGAG
>JAAXIW010000360.1 GCA_012270135.1 Brevundimonas sp.
TCGCGGCGGAGCGCTTCAAGCTGGCGCGCGGCGTGCGCGACGGGGTCAACGCCGGGCGCGAGGACCGGGCGCTGATCAAGAGCATCGGGCTGGAGCGCCGGCGGTTGCCCGGATACGACCTCGAGGCGCTGATGGACGAGGCGGCCGAGCGGAAGGGCTGGCTGACGGCCTATGGGCACGATGTGAGCGACCGGCCGACGGACTACGGCTGCACGCCGGACGATCTGGACCGGGTGCTGCGGCTGGCGAAGGCGGCGGGGCTGGAGGTGCGGCCGATCGGCGAGGCCTGGGCGGTGGTGAAGCCCTAATCTCTCATTTCGTCATCCTCCCGCAAGCGCAGCGACACCGGGGGACCCGGCGGCGCCGCGAAGGCGGCGAAACACCTCTGTGTCAGACTATGGCGCTCCCGACAGCTTCGCGCTCGCGCGCGCCGCTGGGTCCCCCGATCTGCGCCGCTTCGCGGCTTGTCGGAGGATGACGAAAGCAAGGAAGAGGCCTAGGCCGCCTGCGCCATCTCTGCGGCCCTGCGCCCGTCGGCCCATCTGATCAGCGCCGCCCTCGGCCAGGCGACGATCCAGGAGCGGGCGACGTACTCGCCCTTTTCGATCAGGGCGGCGCGGGTCGGCGAGCTGGTCGCGGCGCGTTGGGTGTGGATCTCGCCGGGACCCTGATGGACCATGAAGGCGCCGTGCTTGAGCGGATTGAGCCTCAGATAGGCGAGGCGCGGGCTGATCTGCTCGAGCGGGGGGTCGTAGAACCAGGATGAGCCCAGCATGCCGGCCATCTCCGGGCGGCGCTTCAGGATCTCGGCGGCGGTCGCCCAGGCGCGGTCCCAGCCGGCCTCGTTGAAGTCGCCGAGTTCGCGGCTTTCGGTATGGACCTCCAGCCAGGGCTTCCAGGCCTGGGCGGCGGCGTAGGCCGGGATGACCGACCAGCCCCAGCCCTCGCGAGCGTGGCGCAGCACTTGGCCCGGACCCATGGGCGAGCTGAGGTCGATCATCTGCGTGCGGGCGCCGGGCACGCTGAGGACCAGCGAGATGCGCACGTCCTTGGCCCAGAAGTCCCGGTCGTAGGGATCGGCGGCGGCGGTCAGGAAGTCGGCGAGACGGCCGATCCATTCCGGATAGAGGTCGAGCGAGGCCCGCGGCAGGTCGGCGGCCGGGACCCGGGCCGGCATCTCCAGCGCCCAGAGGGCGACGAGCGCGCGGCGGTGGTCGTCGGTCAGGGCCGGGCCGAAGGCGGCTTGCAGGGCCTCTTCGGCGCGGTGGCCGGGCTGGTCGAAATCCCAGTGCGGAGCGGAGGCGGCGGCCGCGTCGGCGGCGGCGTCCTTGAGCGCATGGAGGGCGGCGCGATCGTCGGGCGTGACCCGGGCCAGTACGGCCTCGAAGGCGGCGATCTGTGCGGAGGTCAGGATGTCCATGCCGCGACGATACACAACAGCGGTTGGCCGACCGTTAAAGGCGCGCGGGCACGAAAAAGGCGGCGGACCGGAGCCCACCGCCTCTGTTTATCGTCCCTGACGACCGATCAGTTCGGATCGGCCGGCTCCGGGGTGGCCGGCTCGGGATGACCCGCCGCCATCCCGGGGCCGTCCTTTACATGGGTCGTCGGCGGCGGCGTTTCGTCGGCCGTCTCTTCGGCGTCGC
This sequence comes from Brevundimonas sp., assembly GCA_012270135.1. Taxonomy (GTDB): domain Bacteria; phylum Pseudomonadota; class Alphaproteobacteria; order Caulobacterales; family Caulobacteraceae; genus Brevundimonas. The sequence goes on from JAAXIW010000360.1 coordinate 1,647, forward strand.
CCTGGGCGGCCGCGGCCGGGTCGAGCAGTTTGTCGATCACATAGATGCCGCCATTGGCCGCATCGATGGCGGGGTCGGTGACGGTGGCGTCGGCAATGAGGATGGCGTCGCCCGTGCCGTCGATCTCGACCTCAATGCCGCCGGCGGTGGCGATCGGGCCGCGGGCGCCCATGATCTGGTCGGGCCGCAGATCGGCGACCAGCACATGGTAGAGGAGCAGGTTGCGAAGCTCCTGGGCGTTGGCCGGATCGAGCAGGCGGGTCCGCTCGGCTTCGGGCAGGGCCGCGAAGACCTCGTCGGTCGGGGCGAAGATGGTGATGCGGTCACGCGTGGCGAGGGTCTCGGTCAGCTGCGCCTGGTCGAGCGCCTGCAGGAGGGTCGTGAAGCGGCCGTGCGCCTTGAGCACCTCGATCACGTTCTCGGACGAGATGGGGGGCAGGGCCTGGGCCGCCGCATCGGCGGCGGGCGCCGTCTGGGCCGGAGCGGTCTGGGCCATGGCGGCCGGAGCGGCCAGCAGAGCAGTGGCGGCGGCCGCGGCGAGAAGTTTGATACGAGTCATGATTATCCCCTTTGTTCTCAAGGAGACCGCAACGCACAACGGCGCGCGGTCATGTCGATGAAAATTGTCCCGGAAAAAACCGCGACGCTCTTCTGAGTTCCATATTGGCGCCGGCATGCGGCGAAACATCCCGCACAGGGAGGTCATCTCAAGACGATTCCGGGACGACCTGCACAATACCGGCAATATGTGGCCATAAAGCTTGGCGCGAGCGTTACTAACCCAGATTCGCGGGCGCGATCCACCATCGGGGGCGATCTGCCGCCAGACGCCGGCCTGCCGAGGTCGCCGCTGCGGGAGTGTCGAACAGGGCGAAGACGGTGGCGCCGGAGCCGGACATGCGGACGAGGCGCACCCCCGGGAGCGCCCCGGCCGCCACGAGCGCCTCGCCGATCTCGGGAGCGCGGGCGACGGCGGCGGCCTGGAGATCGTTGCGCTGCGCTCCGAGCCATTCGATCACCGTGGAGACCCGCCAGTCACGGGGCGGCGACGGCCGGTCTGCCGCGGCGGGCGGACCGGCGTCGAAGGCGCGATAGACTTCGCCGGTCGGGGACGGGACGCCGGGATTGATCAGCAAGGCCGGCAGCGGCGGCAGGCGCGGCTCGAACGACAGCCGCTCTCCCCTGCCCCCGGCCCAGGCGGCGCGGGCGTGCAGGCACATGGGACCGTCGGCGCCGATGGCGGCGGCGATGTCGGCGAGGGCGTTGTCGCCGAGGGGCAGACCAAGGCTGTCACGGGCGAGCTTCAGCGCCGCGCCTGCGTCGGATGAGCCGCCGCCCAGGCCGGCGGCGATGGGCAGGCGTTTGTCGAGGCTGACGGCCAGCGGCGGCGCGCCGATCCCGGCCGCCTCCCCCAATGCCCGGAGCGCGCCCAGGATCAGGTTGTCGCCCGGCCCGTCGAGACCCGCAGCGAAGGGTCCTTGGATGACCAGGGTCAGCCGGTCGGCGGGGGCGACCGCAACCCGGTCCCCGATATCGGCGAAGGCCGCCAGGCTGGCCAGCGGATGATAGCCGTCGGCATCGACTGGACCGACGTGGAGGAACAGATTGACCTTGGCCGGGGCGAGGGCCGAGCGTTCAGGCATGCCTCAGGGCTGGCTGCCGGTGACCGGCGGCGCAGGCAGGCCGCGGGTCAGTTTCTGCTCGACCTCGGCGCGGCGTTCCGGCTCGGGCTCGAGGGTCAGCACCAGGTTCCACTGCCAGCCAGCCTCACGGATGCGGCCGACCCGCCAATAGGCGTCGCCGAGGTGGTCGTTGATCTCGGCGTTGGCGGGGTCCTTG
>JAAXIW010000025.1 GCA_012270135.1 Brevundimonas sp.
CTTCTTCATGGTCATGCCGGCGATGATCGGCGGCTTCGGCAACTGGTTCGTCCCGATCATGATCGGCGCGCCGGACATGGCCTTCCCGCGCATGAACAACGTGTCGTTCTGGCTGCTGGTCGCCGCCTGGATCCTGCTCTGCCTGTCGATGGTCGTCGACGGCGGGCCGGGCAAGGGCTTCGGCGGCGGCTGGACCATCTATCCGCCGCTCTCGACCATGGGCCACACCGGCCCGGCCATGGATCTGGCGATCTTCTCGCTGCACGTCGCGGGCGCCAGCTCGATCCTCGGCGCGATCAACTTCATCACCACCATCTTCAACATGCGCGCGCCGGGCATGACCCTGCACCGGATGCCGCTGTTCGCCTGGTCGGTGCTGATCACGGCCTTCCTGCTGCTGCTGTCGCTGCCGGTCCTCGCCGGCGCCATCACCATGCTGCTGACGGACCGCAATTTCGGCACCAGCTTCTTCGACCCCGCCGGCGGCGGCGATCCCGTGATGTTCCAGCACCTCTTCTGGTTCTTCGGGCACCCGGAGGTCTACATCCTGATCCTGCCGGGCTTCGGCATGATCTCGCACATCGTCTCGACCTTCTCGAAGAAGCCGATCTTCGGCTACCTCGCCATGGCCTACGCCATGGTGGCCATCGGCTTCGTCGGCTTCATCGTGTGGGCGCACCACATGTTCACGGTCGGCATGAGCATCAACCTGCGCGCCTATTTCGTGGCCGCGACGATGATCATCGCCGTGCCCACGGGGGTGAAGATCTTCAGCTGGATCGCCACCATGTGGGGCGGCTCGATCAGCTTCAAGACGCCCATGCTGTGGGCGATCGGCTTCATCTTCCTGTTCACGGTTGGCGGCGTCACGGGCGTGGTGCTGGCCAACGCCGGCATCGACTACACCCTGCACGACACCTACTACGTCGTGGCGCATTTCCACTATGTGCTGTCGCTGGGCGCCGTCTTCGCCATCTTCGCCGGCTTCTACTACTGGTTCGAGAAGATGTTCGGGGTGAAGTACAACGAGTTCCTCGGCGCGGCCCACTTCTGGATCATGTTCGTCGGCGTGAACCTGGTGTTCTTCCCGCAGCATTTCCTCGGCCTGCAGGGCATGCCGCGGCGCTACGTCGACTACTCTGACGGCTTCGCCTACTGGAACCATGTCTCCTCGATCGGCTACGTGATCACGGCGGTCGGCGTGCTGGTCTTCCTGATCATGCTGGTCGAGGCGGCCGTGCGTCGCCGCAAGGGCGTCGACAATCCGTGGGGCGAGGGCGCCACGACGCTGGAGTGGACCCTGTCTTCGCCGCCGCCGCACCACCAGTTCAACGAACTGCCGGTGGTCAAGAAGGACGACCACTAAGGACGACCGGCCCGGCCGGAACGACAACGGGGGCCGCTCTTTCAGATGAAGGGGCGGCCTTCGGCTTTCAGGACCCTCATGACCCGACCCGTCGCCGCGAGCTCGATCTCCACCGCCCAGCCGGAAGACTTCTTCCAGCTGCTGAAGCCGCGCGTGATGTCGCTGGTGATCTTCACGGCGGTGACCGGTCTGGTCGTCGCTGACGGCGGGATCGGCTGGCTGACCGCGGCCATCGCCATCCTGTGCATCGCCGTGGGGGCGGGCGCGGCGGGGGCGCTGAACATGGCGCTGGAGGGCGACACCGACGCCCTGATGCGCCGCACGCGGGGCCGGCCGGTGGCGGCGGGCCGCGTCGGCAAGAACGACGCCATGACCTTCGGCGTGATCCTGTCGATCTTCTCGGTCATGCTGCTGGGCATGGCGACGAACTGGCTGGCCGGCGGCCTGCTGGCCCTGACCATCGTCTACTACGCCGGCTTCTACACCCAGCTGCTCAAGCGCCGGACGCCCCAGAACATTGTCATCGGCGGGGCGGCGGGCGCCTTTCCGCCGGTCATCGGCTGGGCCGCCGCGACCGGCTCTGCGCCGTGGCAGGCATGGCTGCTGTTCCTGATCATCTTCCTGTGGACCCCGCCGCACAGCTGGGCCCTCGCCCTCTACTCCGCCGGGGACTACGCCAAGGCCGGAATTCCGATGATGCCGGTGGCGCGAGGCGCGAAATCGACCCGCCTGCAGATTCTGCTCTACAGCCTCGTCTTCGTGCCCGTGGCGGTCGCGCCGGGCCTGACCGGCCTTGGCGGACCCGTCTATCTGGCGGTCTCGATCGCCGGCGGCGCCGGCTTCCTCTTCCTCGCCTTCCGTCTCTGGCGCTCGCGGGCGGGGGATCAGCCGGACAAGGCCGAGGCCGTGGGGCGAGAGGCCGCATTGTATGATGTCCGCGCCGAGGCCAAACCGGCCCGCAACCTGTTCGCCTTCTCGATCCTGTACCTGATGGCCCTGTTCGCGGCCCTGCTGGTCGAGAGCATGACGTCCCTGATGAGGCTCTGACCCCGATGCGCCTGACTCCCGAGGAACTCTCGGCCCGCAAGAAGCGCAATCTCGCCCTCGCCGGCGCGCTCGTCGCCTTCATCGTGCTCGTCTTCACGACCACGGTGCTGAAGATGAGGGGCAATCTCGACGACCGTAAGGAGGCCGCCGCGGCCGGCCGGATCGTGAGTCCGGCGCCGTGAACCGCAAGAACCTGATCGCCATCGCCTGCGTCTTCACCGTCATGGGCATGACCGGCGCGGCCTTCGCCGCCGTCCCGCTCTACCGCCTGTTCTGCCAGGTCACCGGTTTTGACGGCACCGTCCGGAAGGCCGAAGCGGCGCCGGAGACGATGCTCGACGAGACGGTGCTGGTCCGCTTCGACACCAATGTGCGCGGCCTGCCGATGACCTTCCGCGCCGAACAGGTCAGCCAACGGGTGCGAATCGGCGAGACCGGCATCGCCTTCTTCGACGTCACCAACACCTCCGACCGGCCGATCGCGGCGACCGCGGCCTACAATGTCGTGCCCGAGCGGGCCGGGCCCTACTTCCAGAAGCTTCAGTGCTTCTGCTTCGAAAGCCAGACCATCCAGCCCGGCGAGACGATGAAATTCCCCGTCCAGTATTTCGTCGCGCCCGAGATCGCCACCGACCGCGAGAGCCGCGGCGTGCGCGAGATCACCCTCAGCTACACCTTCTATCCGACAAAGGGCGCGCAAGACGGCGCAGCCACTGGCGCGGCCGCATAGCGGACGCTATAGCCTCCCCGACACGACTCTCGACCGTTGCAAGAGACCCAGATGGCCGACTCCCACGCCGTTCCGCATCACGATTATCACCTGGTCAATCCCAGCCCGTGGCCGCTGGTGTCGTCGATCGCCACCGTCGTCATGATGGTCGGCGCCGTGGTGTGGATGAAGGGCCTCGTCCCGGCCGACTCCGGCCCGCTGGCCTCGGCCCTGCTGGCCGACGGCGCCAAGCCGCTGTTCTTCGCGGGGCTCGCCGGCGTTCTGGTTTCGATGTTCGGCTGGTGGGCCGACGTGATCAAGGAACGCCGCCAGGGCGATCACACTC
>JAAXIW010000086.1 GCA_012270135.1 Brevundimonas sp.
TATGCGCGTGTGGTGCCTTTTTGCATATCCTCGTGGGGTAGCTGCTTGTTGAGATAGGTCATTCCGTTGTTGGTGAGGCCCTCGATGAAGCGACCATAGCCGCCGGCGTCATAGCCGGTGCGCTCCACCTCGCCCTCGCATGCGACGAAGACGCTGGTGCCCCGCGGTGCGGCGATGTCGACGCCCTTGTGCTGACGGGCGCGGGCCTCGCCGGCGAGGCGCCGGAGGCCGTAGGCCGAGTTGATGGCGTAGCCTTTCAGCGGAGCGGCGAAGGCGATCAGACGCGTCATCGGGCCGGCGGGCCGCGCGACGGCGGTCAGCGGCGGCGCTTCGGGAGTCGGCAGGGTGATTTCGATCGTGTCGACCGAGGGCTCGGATACGGGTGCGGCGGCCATGGCCAGCACGGCGACCGAGGCCAGGGCGGCGGCCTGACCAGAATGGATGAGAAACGACCGTACGGTCGGCAACAGGCGTCGCATGGGCGGCGTCGGCTCCGTCTTTTCGGCTCGATGAGCGGTGAGGGCGCCGACGGGCCGCCACGCGGCGACGCTCTCGGCCGGCGACCGGGAGGACGGTCGTTGTAGGGGCCGGGCTTGGCGACTTTGGGGCGGAAAAGGTTCCCTCGCGGCGACAGGAGGTCGCAGCGGAGCGGTAAAAAGTCCTTTATTTTCAACGAAAATGACTGCGCACGAAAAAGGCGCGCCGCCCGAAGGCAGCGCGCCTCGTCCGGATGTGGCGGATCCTACTGCAGCGGCAGGCGGAAGGTGACGGCGCCAACGTGATTGTCCGCGGCATCGCCGAAGCGGCCGCGGTAGCCGAGCGAGATCGAGCCTGGACCGACGTCGGCCTCGATTCCCGCCGAAGCGATCATGGAGCCGCCGAACGGATCGTCGAACTCGCGCGACAGGACCTGGGCCGGGTTGCCGGCGATGCCGACCCGGACGGCGTCCCAGTTATCACCGAAGGTGTCGCGATAGCCGCCCTCGACCCAGAAATTCATGCCGTCGCCGCCGCCTTCGGCGCGCAGCGAGATCTCGCCGCTGGCCCCTTCCACAGTGCGGTCCTGATACTCGTACTGGGCCGCGACGCCCTGTTCGACATAGCCGTTGACGTCGGTCGAGACGAAGTTGACGGCGACGCGCGGCGACAGGGCGATGCCGCCCATGTCGAACCAGGTTCCGGCCTGCAGGCGGGCGCCGAGGCTGCCGCCGTCGGTTTCGCCGCTGTGGACGATCGGCGCCAGGGCGGTGGCGCGGGTGATGTCGTCATATTTGTCGATCGAGCCGCCCATCGTAGCGTTGACGAACATCGCGCCCGACCGCCAACCGGCATAGATGTCGAAGGCGTAGGTCTCGACGTCGAAGGCCATCGGTCCGGCGTCGACCTCGGCGGTGCGGAAGGTGCCGGCCAGACCGAAGCGCGCCGTGTCCGACATGACGTGATCGAGGCCGACCCGTCCGCCCCAGCCGGTGGCGTCGGAAGCGGCGACCACGCCGCGGGCGTCCGTCTCGACGCTGTCATAGAGGGCGCCGAAGGTCAGGTGGGTGCCGGGCTCCCAGGTTCCCCGCGCCGACAGGCCTTCGGTGGCCAGATCCAGCAGGTCCTCGCGCTGGCGGAAGCCGGTCTCGGCCTGGACCGTCGACTGGGCGCCGAGGTCGCCGTAGTAGAGATAGTCGTTGGCGAGGGCGGCGATCAGGCGGTGGCCGGCGGCGGTCGGGTGAACGCCGTCCCAGTAGAGGTAGCTGTCGGGGTTTGCGCAGACGGTGACGCCGTTGAAACAGGGGGCGGTGACGTTGGTCAGGCCGAACAGGCCCGGGTTCCCCGCCAGCGGGTCGCTGATCTTGTAGAGGTCCATCAGGATGATGTTGGAGTTCGGGTTCGCCGCGGCGACGCCGTAGAGGCCGGTCAGCAGGGCCGAATTGAACGTCGTGCCCGAGAAGTCCGCAAGCGCCGAGCCGGACGCGCCCACGAGCGGGTTGCTGGCCGAGAACTGCGGCGTGATCCCCAGCCGCGGGAGGTTGGTGACCAGGACGGTCCCGGCGCCGGCGCCCGCGACCGAGTTGACGATGAAGTTGATGTCGGCGGCCGCGCTGGTGGCCACGGCCTGCATGGTCGCCTGGGCGGTGGTCGGGCTCGCCGCCGCGCCCGGGAAGGCCTGGAAGATGTTGTTGGCGCCGCCGAGGACGCTGACGAGGTCGTTGGCCCCGAAGGTGCCGCCGCCGCCGGTGTAGGCCAGCAACTGGTTGCGCATCCCCGGCGGGAAGGCCGCGTTGTCGGTACGGGCGCCGCCGAAGGCGTAGTTGATGCTGCCGGTTACCGGCGCGCCGGCGGCGTAACGCCCCGCGTTGAAGCCGAGCAGTTCGGTGAACACCGGCCCGTTGGAGAAACGGCCCTGGAAGTAGGGAGGCGAGAGCGGCTGGGTTCCGCCGGACGCCGCATACAGGTTGCCGTTGTCGCTGAGGCTGTCGCCGAAGACGACGAGGCGGGTGTAGGTCTGGGCGCTGGCTGTGGTCGCGATCGCGCTGACGGCGGCGACGGCCAGGGCGGCGGCGGCCGCGTTGCGCAGGAAACGTGACCTCGATGATCCTCCCTCGGTCGTCAGGATGCGACCGTTGCGAGCACTCAGCGCCGGTTTTCGTGGCGTGCAAGCTGCCGCCGGGTAAGCTTTCAGTGCAGCATCCGGAAGCGCAGCGTTCCGGCCACACCACGGAGCGCCTTCAATGCGGCCGGATCGTAGTCGCGGTCGACGTCGGTAATGACGTAGCCGGTGCGCTCGTCGGTCTTCAGATGCTGGCCGAGAATGTTCAGTCCCGCAGCCGCCAGCGCCCGGTTCAGTTCCGCCAGCACGCCGGGCTGATTGCGGTGGATGTGCAGGATGCGATGGGCGCCGGTCACTTCGGCCAACTGCACGTTGGGCAGATTGACGCAGAAGGTGGTGTCGCCCCGATTCAGATAGGCCAGCAGCCGTTCGGCGGCGAATTCGGCGATGGCTTCCTGGGCCTCCTCGGTCGAGCCGCCGATGTGGGGCGTGAGGATGACGTTGGGCAGGCCGCGCAGCGGGCTGTCGAAGGGATCGGCATTGGTGGCCGGCTCGTCGGGGAAGACGTCGATGGCGGCGCCGCCGATACGGCCCGACCCCAGGGCCTGGGCGAGAGCGCCGACGTCCACGACATGGCCGCGTGACAGATTGAGCAGCAGGGCGCCCGGCTTCATCCGCGACAGCTCGGCGGGGCCGATCAAATCGACGTTGTCGGCCCGACCGTCGATATGGAGGCTGACCACGTCGCTCTCTGCGAGCAGGGCGTCGAGCGAGGGCATGGGGCGAGCGTTGCCGAGCGCGAGCCGTTCGGCCAGATCGTGAAAGATCACCCGCATGCCCAGCGCCTCGGCCAGCACGGAGAGCTGGGAGCCGATGGCGCCGTAGCCGACGATGCCCAAGGTC
>JAAXIW010000240.1 GCA_012270135.1 Brevundimonas sp.
AGTCCCTTGGACTCGAACCGGGTCTCGAACAGGCCGCGCCCGAAGGCGCGCTCCAGGCCGATCTCCACCGGCAGGTCGAAGACGAGCGTCAGGTCCGGCTGGGTCGGGCCGACGATGGCGGCGTCGAGCGTCTCGATGAATTCCGCGGGCGCGCCCCCGCCGGCCCCCTGATAGGCGCGGCTGGAATCGGCGAAGCGGTCGCAGACCACCCATCGACCGGCCTCGAGGGCGGGACGGACGGTGCGCTCCAGATGATCCGACCGGGCGGCGAACATCAGCAGGGTCTCGGTCGCGGGCGACCAGCGGCCGGCGTCGCCGTTGAGGGCGAGGTTGCGGATCTCCTCGGCGCCTTGGGAGCCGCCCGGTTCACGGGTCTGGACCACCTCAAGATCGCGCGCGCGCAGGCGTTCCACCAGACGGGCGACCTGGGTCGACTTGCCGGTCCCCTCGCCGCCCTCGAATGTGATGAATCTGCCCTGAGTCACGGGCGCACAATGGCGGCGCCGACCCGGTTGCGGAAGGGTCTAGCCGCCGGAAATCGTCGTCGCCCCGGGATAACCCCGTGAGATCACGGCGCGGCGGGAACGCTCGGCCGTCCCGGCGTCCGGCCAGGGGCCGACCAGCACCCGGAACTGACCCGGCGACGTCTCCTCGACGGTGGCGCCGCCACCCAGGCGGTCGGCGGCCCGCCGCGCCTCGCGGGCGTCCGGCCATGCGCCGGCCTGTATCCAGATGCCGTCCCGTGCGCCGCCGGCGTATTGCGTCGGCGTCGGCCGGACCTCCGGAAGGTAGGGGACCGGAGCGGTCGGCGCCGGCCCAGGCGCCAGGGGCCGCGCGTCGGCCTGCTGAAGGACCGCGCCGCCGCCGACACGCGGGGCGCGGCCGAGGTAGCGCACCCTCACCTCCCCGACGCCGGCCCGGCGCAGATCCAGGGCGTCGGCCGCGCCGCGCGACAGATCGATGATCCGCCCGTCGACGAACGGGCCGCGGTCGTTGACGCGCAGGATGACGGTACGGCCGTTGGCGAGGTTGGTCACCTCGACCAGTCCGGGCAGCGGCAGCGTCTTGTGGGCGGCGGTCAGGGCGTTCATGTCGAACCGCTCGCCGGTGGCGGTCGGACGGCCGTGAAACTGGTCGCCGTACCAGGAGGCCATGCCGGTCTCGTCGTAGTTCGGCTGCTCTTCCGGCCGGTACCAGCGGCCGCGGATCTGGTACGGGCGCATGGTCCCGGACACGATCGGGGCCGGATCGGTCACGACGGGCATGGCCGGACGCGCGGATGACCCGGCGCCGCCGGCGCAGGCGGCGAGCAGCGACAGCATCGCCGCGACCAGAACACCCTTGAACAGTTTCGCAGCCATGGCCCCGCCCTCGATGGCGCAGAAGATGGCCGAAGAGATTTCCGCTTTGGTTAACGAGGCATTTGGGGCTATGCGGCGGGTCCGCTCGCGGGACACGGACAGGTGGCCGAGTGGTTTAAGGCAGCGGTCTTGAAAACCGCCGTAGGTGGAAGCCTACCGTGGGTTCGAATCCCACCCTGTCCGCCAGCGCCGGCCGCCTGGCGTGGGTTTTCGCGGGTTTGGGATCCGCCCGTCTTCGGGTCCTTCAACGCCAGCCCACACCGCCGCGAAGACTCCGTGCGTGGCGGGAAAGTCACCCGGGCGCGGGGCCTTCGGAGCGAACGATCCGGGCGCTGGTCCCGTCGATCGTCTCGCGCAGAACCGCCGCGGCGTCGCCACGACCGTCCTGCTCGAAGGTAAGCCTGACGGTTCTCGACCTGAACACGTCGGGTCCCACGCGTGTCAGGGGGATGCGCGTTCCGCCCGCCGCGACCTCGACCAGCGCGCCATCCCGCACGACGAAATTGCGGGCGCCGTAGGCCCCTTCGAAGGTCGAAAGCGGAGGCAGGGCGGCGTCGCTCCCGGTCATCGGCCGGATCAACTCCAACGCCCATTGACGCTCCCGCCGGGCCTGGGGGTCGCTGTCAGCTTCAGCGAGGCGATCGAGCAGCATCGCGTGCGCGACCTCAAGCGCCTCCTCTGGTTCGGCGGCCACATCGGGGACGATACCGGTCCGCTCCCAGCCCGGGCCATCCGTGATCCGGATCTGCGGCACGAAAACATAGATGCCCGATCCTGCCGGAACCACGTTGCCGCCGAGCCCGGCGCCGGAAGTCGTCGCCCCGATCAGGGTCCCGAGGCCCTGGCGCTGAACGAAATAGGCGAACATTTCCGCCGAGGACGCCGTCCGCTCGTCGATCAGAACCATCAGCGGCCGGTCGGTCATCCGGCGCCCCGGCACTTCGGCGGTGGTGCGGAGTTCCTCGCTCAGATCGGCAGCACGCATATAGGTCGTCATCAGGGTCACCGGCTCCGGGCCGGTGAAATAACTGACGAGCCTCGCCACGAGGTCGGGCGAGCCGCCCGGAACGCCGCGCAGATCGATGATCACGCCTTCGGAGTTGGCGAGGAACGCCATGGCCGCAGTCGCGGTCTCTTCCGACCGGGCGAGCGGCACGAACTGGCTGAGTTTCAGGTAACCGATGTTCCCGGGCAGAAGCTCGACACGGTCAAATCCATAGTTGGTCCGCGCGAGCTGCGCCGCGCTGCGGGGATCCACCGTGGCGACCGCCGCCGGCGCTCCGTCCCCCCGACCCGCTCGAACCTCTCCGCCCTGCGCCGGACCGGCCGGGCGGTTGGGCTGGTACATCGCACGCAAATGCTTGTCCTGAACCGTGTTTCGCATCTCGGCGGTCAGGGCGGCGGCGAATTCTCCGGCCTCGACATACCGGTCATAAGCCCCCTCCGAGAGGCCTTTGCGCAATTGAGCGGCAAGCCGCCCCCCCGCATCCTCATCGGCGTAGCGCGCGGCCATGCCGGTCGCGCTCGCCTCGACCCCCGCTCGCCGCGCGGCGGGTCCGCGCAGGCCGTGTCCAGGGACCTCGGCGCCGGCGTGGGTCCCGGAGGCGTCTTGCCCGGCAGCGGCGCGGACTTCGTCGACGCTCCGGGTCGATGCCGGGAAGGCCATGCCGCAGCTGATCAGGGCAGCGCTGGCGAGCAGTATGTTTCGCATGAAGACCGGGTCGTGAATTGCAGGGGCGGATCGGCCGGAGCGGCCGGTCCGTGCGATCTCATCGATTTGTTGCCGGCGCATTTCGGTCTCGAAACAGTGGACCGGCGAACGAACGGACGCCCCATCCGCGAACGGAAGCCGGGCCTGTTTTCTTCCCGGCCTTGCGACGGGGTCTTGCCGGCGGTCCGCGATGGTGGAGGCGAAGACTGAATTTCAGCGCTTCCGGGATCACCGTTCGATTTCGAAAGGTGAGACCATGCCCGAATCCCTTCGCCGCGCCTGGAAGGGCCATGTCTTCGTCGACAGCCGCAGCCAGCCGGGTACGGAAGTCTGCCTCCGCCGCCGCCAGCGGCGGCTGTTCGAGGG
>JAAXIW010000363.1 GCA_012270135.1 Brevundimonas sp.
GGGTGGGCGAGCGGCACCTCCGGCGGTTGTTCCGCCAGCATCTGGGCGCGGCGCCGGTCAGCGTGGCGCAGACGCGCAGGGTGCTGCTGGCCAAGGCCCTGATTCACCAGACCGCACTCAGCATGGCGCAGGTGGCGCTGGCTTCGGGCTTCGGCAGCGTGCGGCGTTTCAACGAAACCTTCCAGGCTCTGTACGAACGCCCGCCCTCGGCCTTGCGCCGACGCGGCGAGAAGTTTCACGAAGGCGGCGTCCGCCTCAGCCTGACTTATCGACCGCCCTACGATTGGGAGGCGATGCTCACCGCCCTGATCGCCCGGGGCGACACGGTGGAGGGGCGGAATTGGTCGCGCCTGCTGACGAAGGCGGTCGATGGCGCCGACGGAAGGGTGTCGGTGGAGCCGGCGGAAGCAGGCCGGGTCTCGGTCAGCGTCGAGGCCGACGACCTGAAGGCGCTGCCGGGCGTGCTGGCGCGAGTGCGGCGGGTCTTCGACCTTTCGGCCGACCCCGACGCCATCGGCCGCGACCTGTCGGCCGATCCGGCGCTGGCGCCGCTGGTCGCCGCGCGGCCGGGCCTGCGCCTTCCCGGAGACTGGCTCGACGAGGGCGCGGAGCCGCCGAACGACCGCCTGAACGATGCAACGCTCGCCGCGCGCGCCGAGACCTGGCGGCCGTGGCGAGCCTATGGCGCCGTGCACCTGGCGGTGGCCGGGATCACGGGCGCGGACCTGATGGAGACGACCGATGCGAAACACGCCGCCTGAAACCCTGACTCTGGACCGTGTCGCCACACCTGTGGGCGAGGTGCTGCTGGTCACCGACGGAGAGGAGGCGGTCCGGGCGCTGGACTTCGCCGACTACGAGGCGCGGATGCTGCGCCTGCTTCGCCGCCACTGCGGGGCCGATCCGGTGTTGGCGGAGGGCCGGGCCCCCGAGGGCGTGCGACGGGCGGTCGAGGCCTATTTCTCGGGTGAGTTGCGAGCGCTGGATGGCGTGGCCGTGAAAACGGGAGGCACGACGTTTCAGAAGGCGGTCTGGGCCCCCTTGCGCGCCGGTCCGGCGGGCGAGACCCGCAGCGACCGTCAGCGGGCGGCGGCGATCGGCGCGCCCAAGGCGGTCCGCGCCGCCGGACTGGCCAATGGCCAGAACCCGGTGGCGGTGATCGTGCCCTGCCACCGGGTCATCGGCGCGAACGGGACGCTGACCGGCTACGCCGGCGGGCTGGAGCGCAAGCGCTGGCTGCTGAAGCATGAGGGCGTGAGCGCCTGAGGCTCCTTCTCCCCTCGAGTTGGTGCGTGACCCCTTGCATTCCTCCCCCATCGGCCTAGATTGTCCCTGCTTATGCTGAAAGTGAGCATAAGTCGGCGGCGGACCCCTCGAGGCCACCGCCGTTCTTCGGACCCATGATTTGCTCAAATCGAGCAAAAGGGGATTGGAAATGGCCGACGGCGCCTTTGGACTGAGCAGGGAACTGGAGCTGGCGACCGCGCCGGTCTGGGCCAAGGTCCGAGATCATGTGACGCCGCTGGAGTGGCCGGCGCAGGCGGCGCTGATCCACGAGATCAACCAGCTGAAGCGCGAGCGCAACGCAGTCATCCTGGCCCACAACTACATGACGCCGGAAATCTTTCACGGCGTCGGCGACTATGTCGGCGACAGCCTTGGGCTGGCCAAGGAGGCCGCCCGGTCCGACGCGAAGGTGATCGTCCAGGCGGGCGTGCACTTCCTGGCCGAGACCTCGAAAATTCTGTCGCCGGACAAGACTGTGCTGATCCCTGACCTGCGGGCGGGCTGCTCGCTGGCGGCCTCGATTACCGGGGCCGACGTGCGTCTCATCAAGCAGCGCTACCCGGGCCTGCCGGTAGTCACCTACGTCAACACCACGGCTGACGTGAAGGCCGAGACCGACATCTGCTGCACCAGCGCCAACGCGGTGCAGGTGGTCGAATGGGCGGCAAAGGAATGGGGCGTCGACCGGGTCATCCTGATCCCAGACGAGTACCTGGCGCGAAACGTCGCGGCCCAGACGACGGTCGGCATCATCGCCTGGAAGGGCCGGTGCGAAGTGCACGAGCGGTTCACCGCCGACGACATAGCCGAGATGCGGGCCGCCTATCCCGGCGCGGAAATCCTCGCCCACCCGGAATGCCCCGAAGACGTGCTGGCGGCGTCGGACTTCGCCGGATCGACGGCGGCGATGATCGACCATGTGATGGCGCGCAAGCCGAAGCAGGTGGTGATGATCACCGAATGCTCGATGCCCTCGAACGGCGCGGGCGACGTGCCCGGCGGCCACTTCAGCGGCCCATGCAACCTGTGCCCGCACATGAAGCGGAGCACGCGGGAGAACATCCGCGACTGCCTGGTCAATATGCAGTTCGAGGTGACGGTGCCGGAAGAGATGGCTGAACGGGCCCGGCTGGCGGTGCAGCGTATGGTCGACCTGCCGCCGCCGGCAACCCCGGCGCGCTACGACCTGGTCAAGGCCCGGCATCATGTGGCGGTGGAGCTGATCTGATGCACTACGTCGCGCCAGTCCGCGCCGTCGCCACAGTGGACCGCAAGACCCTGCGGCTTCTCGCCGTCTTGGCCTTGTGGCTCAGGTCGGAAAAGGCCAACTCAAGGCCATGACAGACAGCGACGCTCCCCGCCGCCCTGGTCCGTGGGATCCGCGGCCCGAAGACCTCGCCGTGAAGGCCACCGCGGCCGAGCCCGTGCGCACGCAGGCGGCGGAACCGCCGCTGGACAAGGGACAGAACCCCGTCTGGGCGGTGATCTCGACCGCCCTGCTGGGGGGGCTTATCTGGGTCGTGACCGGTAGCTGGGTCATCGCGGTGGCGCTGATCTGGGGCCTGCTGGTGCACGAGTTCGGTCATGTGCTGGCCATGAACCGGCTCGGCATGGGGCCCGCCCGAATCTACATCATCCCCTTCCTCGGCGGCGTGGCGAAGAGCCAGCGCCTGCCGCAAAGCGAGTGGCACGGCGTGCTGGTGTCGCTGGCCGGGCCGGCCTTCGGCCTGCTGGCGGCGATCCCGTTCTTCGCGGGCTTCGTCGCGACCGGTCACGGGGCGTGGCTCCTGGGCGCGGCGGTGATCGCGGCCGTGAACCTGATCAATTTGGCGCCCGCGCCGCCGCTCGATGGCTCCAAGGCGCTGGGGCCGGTGCTGGCCGGCATTCATCCGATGGTCGAACGAGTCGCCATGCTGGCCATGGGCGGGCTGGTGGTCTGGTGGGGCTTCCTGACCGGCCGGTGGATTCTGGCCGCCTTCCTCGCCATCGCCCTGATCGGCCACCTGAAGCGCGGCGCCTGGCGGCCCGACGGCCGGCCGCTGACCGCGCGCGAGTCGATGTTCAGCGTCGGGCTGTTCGTCGCCACCGCCGCGGCGTGGGCCGGGGTCGGCGTCGCCGCCCTGATGCCGCTCGGCGGTGGCG
>JAAXIW010000262.1 GCA_012270135.1 Brevundimonas sp.
AGTTTCGATCAGACGGTGGATGCGCTGGAGGCGGCGGTGACGCCCGGTCCGTTCATTCTCGGCTACCGTTTCTCGGAGGCGGACGTCTATGTCGGCAGCCAGATTCAATGGGGGCTTCAGTTCGGGACCCTGCCCGACCGCGAGGCCTTCAAGGCCTATGCCGGGCGGCTGGCAGGGCGCGAGGCGGCCGTGCGGGCGCGCGAGCTCGACGCCGCCCTGGTCGCGGCGGCGCAGGCGAACTGAGGGTCGGGATCAGCCCTGGGCGGGGCGCAGGCCGCCTTCGGCGCTGGCCTGCTGGACCTGCGGGCGGCGCTCGCCGCCGGCGGCGATGATGCGGTCGATCCGGGCCTTCTCGGCGCGGAAGGCGGCCAGATCGGCCCCGGACAGGACGACGCCTTCCGTGGTGCGCACGCCGGCCGGATTGATCCGCCGGCCGCCGCGCCAGATCTCATAGTGCAGGTGCGGACCGGTCGAGGCGCCCGTCGAGCCGACATAGGCGACGACCTGGCCCTGGCGGACCCGCTGGCCGGCGCGCATGCCCGAGGCGTAGCGCGAAAGGTGGCCGTAGCCGGTCTCGAGGCCGTTCGAATGGCGGATGCGCAGCCAGTTGCCGTAGCCGCCCCAGCGCCGGGCCTCGACCACCACGCCGTCGGCGGGCGCCACGACCGGCGTGCCGGTGCCGGCGGCGAAGTCGATGCCCTGGTGCATCTTGCGATAGCCGGCGATCGGGTGGCGGCGGAATCCGTAGGACGACGAGACGCGGAAGCCGCGCTCCAGCGGCGTGCGCATGAAGGCCGAGCGGGTGTTCTTGCCCGTGGCGTCGAAATACTGCGGCTCCTTCGAGCCGGCGGGCTGGAAGCGGTAGAAGGCCACGCCCTTCAGCTCCGCGTACAGCAGACCGTCGTTGCCGATGGTGCGGCCGTTCTCGGTGACGGTCCGGCCATAGACATAGGTGAAGTCGTCCGAGGCGCGGATGTCGCGGTCCAGGTCGAACTTGTGCGAGAACAGCTGGCCGGCCTTGCGGCGCACGGCGGCCGGAACGCCCTCGCGCTGGGCCGAACGGGACAGCGAGCCCTCGACCTTGCCGTTGAGCACGACGATCTCGTGGGAGACCTTCTCTTCCAGCGCGCGCAGGCGCAGGGCGCCGTCGAAGGTGCGCGACACGGTGACCTGGCTGGCCGGGCCGGTGCGCATGGTCAGGCCGATCAGGCGGGGGTCGCCGCGGCCGCCGCGGGGCTTGGCGATGGCGGTCTCGAAGCGGAGGCCGGCGCGAATCTCGCTCATGTCCATGGCGTTGGACAGGGTGGCGGCGACGGCCGAGGCCTCTTCCGGGGCGATGCCGGTGCGGCGCACGGCCTGTTCGAAGGTCTCGCCGCGGCGAATCTGGACGGGAATGGCTTCGGGGGCGGTCAGTCCGGCGGGCGTGCCGGCGGCGGCGAAGGCCAGGGCCTCGATCTGGGCCATCTGTTCTGCGGTCAGCGGCGGAACCTCTTCAGCCTGCGCGGGCTGGTAAACACGACCGGCGAGAAGGGCCACCGAGAGCGCTGCAACCGCCGTAAGGGCGTGAGGCGCCAGACGCATCGGTTGGCGACGTGGATCGAACTGAGCCATCGGTCCCCGAAATTCAACGACGCCCACCGGCGCCCAAGCCACTAGAAGCAAGGATCGCGCCTGAAGAAGCCCCCGACGCGAGACAGGCCGTATAACCCGTCGATCCCATCATGGGAAGACAGATCGTTACAGACCGTTAACCGGCGCCGTTACCAACGGTAAAGGCTGTCCGCCCCATCAGCTTATCGTCGGGAGCGAACAGTGTATTGACGGCGTTTGGCCAAGGTATTCGGGATCAATCCGCCTCCCGGCCTTGATATCGCCGCCCCTGCATTCAAAGTGGCCGATGCGCCACTCTACTGTGTTTCTCTAGTCACGCCCGCTGTGCTGTCCCAGGAGTCCGGTTTGTTCATCGTCCAGGTCACGGCATGAGCGACGCCCCCGAGTCCGCGCCCGAGTCCGCGCCCGAGTCCGCGCCCGAGTCCGCCCCCGCCGCTGCGCCCGCCCGGCCGCCGGCGCGTCGGGGCGGCGTCGCGCGCCGGATTCTGTTCGGCCTCGGCGTGGCCCTGTGCGTGCTCGCGGTGCTGATCGGCCTGCTCTACCTCAACCGCCGCGCCGCGACCCGCCAGATTCTGGTCGGCTGGCTGGAGCGGCAGGGCGTCCCCGCCGACATGGAGATCGAACGCGTCGAACTGGACGGCATCGTCGCCCGCATCCGCATCGGCGATCCGCGCAATCCCGATGCCGTCGTCGAACGGGTCGAGGTCGACTACGCCATCGGCGCGCCGTGGTCGAAGGCGGGTCTTGGGGTCACGCCGACGCGCATCCGGCTGCTCCGGCCGGTGCTCCGCGCCTCGTTCCGCGACGGCGCTCTCTCGCTCGGCAGCCTCGATCCCCTGGTCGAGCGGTTCACCGGCCGGCCGCCCCGGCCCGACGCGCGCGGCCCGCTGGTGCTGGTCGAGCAGGGGAGGGTCCGACTCGATACCGAATACGGCCCGGTCAATGTGCTCGGCGACGCCCGGATCGATGACGGCAAACTGGTCCGGCTCAGCGCCCGGATGCCCTCGGCCGATCTGAAGAGCGGCGACATCGAGGCCCGCGCCCTCGCCGCCACCCTCGCCGTGAGCACCACCGGCGACCGCCTGACCCTGCGCGCCACGGCCTCGGCCGACCGGGCGACCCTGCCGGGGTTCTCCGGCGCGGGGACGCGGCTGACGGTGACCGGCGACCTGCCCTATCCCGACATGGACCAGCGCCGGGGCGACGGGCGGGCGCGGATGGACATCGGCCTCGTCGCCGCCCGTCTCGACGCCGGCGACCTCGCCGCCCGCGAGGCGGTGGTCGATATCGGTTTCGACGGCCGGACGACGGGGTGGCTGGAGACCTTCCGCATCGAGGGCGCGGCCGACGCCGACGTCCGGGCCGCCCGGCTGGACGGGGCCGGACTGAACGCCGCCGCCGCCGCCCTGCGCTGGACCGACGCGCGTGCGGTGCTGGCGCGGACCGATGCCGGAGTCGTCTGGCGCGCCGACGGCCCAGCGAGGATCTCGGCGGCCCGCGCCTCGGGGGCGGGGCTGGACGGCGCCGGCGTGACCCTGACCTCGCGCGACCTGACCGCCGGCGGGCGCGGGGCCGCCTTCGAGGTCAGCGGTCCGCTTTCCCTCGCGGCGGAGCGGCTCGGCTGGGGCGACCTGTCGCTGACCGATGCGCGGGGCGCGGCCGATCTGGAGCTGGTCTCTGACGCGGGCGTGAGGACGACGGTGTCCGGCGGCCTGAGGGCGCCCCGGGGCGTCTGGCCGTTGTTCGGGCCGGCGGCGCGCGGCGACGGCGCCGCTCTGACGGAG
>JAAXIW010000247.1 GCA_012270135.1 Brevundimonas sp.
CGGGCGTCGGGCGTGGCCGGATAGGCGAAGCTGCTGGCCGCCCTGGCGCGTCTGGACGCGGTGGGGTGACGACCCGGCTCTAGCAGCTGCTGGTCGCGCGGGGCCTCGCGGAGAGCCGGGCGAAGGCGAGGGCGGCGATCGACGCCGGCGGGGTCACGGTCGACGGCGCGCCGGCGCGGGCCGCCGCCCAGCCCGTCTCCGACGACGCCGTCGTGGTCTATGCGGACGCCCACCGCTGGGTCGGGCGCGGCGCGGGCGACGAAATTGGGGTTGCCGAGCTTCTTGTTGCCGTGGCCGATATCGCTGTCGAAGGCGGCGATCTCCTTCTGGAGCCGCGCCCGCTCGGCGGCGACGTCGATGATCCCGGCCAGAGACAGGGCGGCGGTGGCGCCGCCGGAGACGAAGGTTACCGCGCCGGCGGGTGCGGCGTCCGCCTGTCCGACCTCGGACACCCGGGCCAGCGTCAGGATCAGATCGCGGTGGCGGGCGATCCGGTCGGCATTCGCCGCGTCCGGAGCCACGAAAGCCAGCGGCGGCTTCGCGGACGGCGCCACGTTCATCTCGGCGCGCAGGGCCCGGATCTCGGTGACGAGGTCGACCAGCCAGCCAATCTCGGTTTCGGCCGCCGGGTCGAGGAAGGCGTCGGGCAGGTCGGGCCAGGCGGCGCCGATCAGGGTGGATTCGGACCGCGGGGCGCCCTCCCCGGCCAGCTTGTCCCAGAGCTCCTCGGTGATGAAGGGCATGACCGGGTGCATGAGCTTCAGCGTCTGGTCGATCGTCCAGGCGGTCATGGCCCGGGTCTCGGCCTTCGCCGCCTCGTCGATCCCGGTGAAGACCGGCTTGGCCAGCTCCAGATACCAGTCACAGAAGACGTTCCAGACGAAGCGGTAGAGGGCCGAGGCGGCGTCGTCGAAGCGGCCGCCCTCAATGGCCGAGGAGACCTGGCGCCCGGCCTTCGTCAGCTCGCCGCGGATCCAGCGATTGATGGTCTGCTCCACGCCGGCGGGATCGAAGCCCTCGACGCGCCGCGCCTCGTTCATCTGCGAGAAGCGTGCGGCGTTCCACAGTTTGGTGCCGAAGTTGCGATAGCCTTCAATACGTTGGCGCGACAGCTTGATGTCGCGTGTGCCCGACAGGATGGCCATGGTGAAGCGCAGCGGATCGGCGCCGAGCTCGTCGATGATGGTCAGGGGGTCAATGACGTTCCCCTTTGACTTGCTCATCTTCTGGCCCTTCTCGTCGCGGACCAGACCGTTGATGATCACCCGGCTGAACGGAACCTCATCCATGAAGTGAAGTCCCATCATCATCATCCGGGCGACCCAGAAGAAGATGATGTCGGCGGCGGTGACCAGGTCAGAGGTCGGATAGAAGCGTTCAAGATCCTCCGTCTTCTCCGGCCAGCCCATCGTCGAGAACGGCCACAAGGCCGAACTGAACCAGGTGTCGAGCACGTCCTCGTCCTGAATCAGGGCGGTTTCGCCGTCATAGTGGTGCCGCGCGGCGGCCCGGGCGTCGTCCTCGCTCTCCTCGACGAAGATGGTCCCGTCGGGCCCGTACCAGGCCGGGATGCGGTGGCCCCACCAGAGCTGGCGCGAGATGCACCACGGCTCGATGTTGCGCAGCCACTCGAAATAGATCTTCTCGTAGCTCTTCGGCTCGAAGGTCGTGTCTCCCTGCTCCACCGCCTTGATGGCCGGCTGGGCCAGGGTGTGGGCGTCGACGTACCACTGGTCCGTCAGCCACGGCTCGATGACCACGCCCGAGCGGTCGCCGTGCGGCACCATATGCTTGGTCTTCTCGATGGCCTTCAGCCAGCCCTCTTCCTCGGCGCGGGCGACGATGAACTTCCGCGCCGCGAAGCGGTCCATGCCCTCATAGTCGGCGGGCACGTCGGGACAGTCCGCCGCCGTGATCCGGGCCAGCGAGTCCATGACGTTGAGCGTGGCGAGGCCCGCCCGCTTGCCGACCTGGAAGTCGTTGAAGTCGTGCGCCGGGGTGATCTTCACCGCGCCCGAGCCCTTGGTCGGATCGGCATAGTCGTCGGCGACGATCGGCACGCGACGGCCGGTGATCGGCAGGATCACGGCCTTGCCCACCAGCCCGGCATAGCGTTCGTCGTCCGGGTGCACCGCCACGCCCGTGTCGCCCAGCATGGTCTCGGGCCGGGTGGTGGCGACGACGATATAGTCGCGCGTCTCCCACTCCGTCGCCTTGCCGTCGTCGTCGAAGGCGACGGGGTGTTCATAGGTGATGCCGTCGGCCAGCGGATAGGCGAAGTGCCAATAGGCGCCGTCGACTTCCTTCTGCTCGACCTCAAGGTCCGAGATGGCCGTCTGGAAATGCGGGTCCCAATTCACCAGCCGCTTGTCGCGATAGATCAGGCCGTCGCGGTACAGCTGCACGAACACCTTGCGGACGGCGGCGTTCAGCCCTTCGTCCAGGGTGAAGCGCTCGCGAGACCAGTCGCACGAGGCGCCCAGCCGGCGCAGCTGGCGCACGATGGTGCCGCCCGACTCGGCCTTCCACTCCCAGACCTTGTCGATGAAGGCCTCGCGGCCCATGTCGCGCCGGCCGATGTCGCCGGCGGCGGCCAGCTGACGCTCGACCACCATCTGGGTGGCGATGCCGGCGTGGTCGGTGCCGGGCAGCCACAGCACCGCCTTGCCGGTCATCCGGTGATAGCGGGCGAGGATGTCCTGCAAGGTGTTGTTGAGCGCGTGGCCGATGTGCAGCGAACCGGTCACGTTCGGCGGCGGGATGACGATCGAATAGGCCTCGGCCGCCGTATCCTGACGGGGCGCGAACACGCCGCTCGCCTCCCACATCGCGTAGAGGCGCGGTTCGGCGGCTTTCGGGTCGAAGGTCTTGTCGAGCATGGGGTGGTCTTCTGGAAAACAAGAAGGGCGGCTCCGACTGGAGCCGCCCCGGAATGATCTAGCCTTGATCAGGTCGCAGGTGAAGCTAGCCGGCGTTGCGGGCGATGCGTTCGACTTCCTTGCGTACCTGGGCCTCGACGATGCCCGGCAGGTTGGCGTCGAGCCATTCCTTCAGCATCGGGCGCAGCAGGGCGCGGGCGAGTTCATCGAGCGTGGGACCGGAGGGCGTCGAGGTTTCCATGGGCTCGGGCTTCCTGAGCGATGAGGCCAGTCCGGCGAAGGCCGAGGCGGCGCTGGCCGCGGCGCTGTCTCCGACGAGGGGATCGTAGGCCTTGGGGGCCGCGTCGATGCTGGTCGTGTCCGCCGGATGCTCCGGCTCGGGGGCGAAGACCGATTCGCTGACCGCCTCGACCGGGAACGGATCCACATCGTCGGCGGCGGGCGAGACGTCGAGATCGCCGATGCTCTCCGAGGCCGGCTGTTCGTAGGTGTCCGTCAGTTCCAGAACCTCCG
>JAAXIW010000055.1 GCA_012270135.1 Brevundimonas sp.
GCGATGGCGTCGAAGAAGCTCAGGCTCTCCTCGCCGGTGGTCTTCAGAATGGCGTCGGCCAGGGCCGGCGAGGTCAGCGGACCGGTGGCGACGATGACATTGTCCCAGTCCTCGGGCGGCAGGCCGGCGATCTCCTCGCGCACGATGGTGACCAGCGGATGCGCCTCCAGCTTCGCCGTCACCGCCTGCGAAAACCCGTCGCGGTCGACCGCCAACGCCCCGCCGGCGGGCACCATATTGGCGTCGCCGCAGGCCATGATGACGGAGTCCAGCGCCCGCATCTCGGCGTGCAGGAGGCCGACGGCGTTGTACTCCCAGTCGTCCGAGCGGAACGAGTTGGAGCAGACCAGCTCGGCCAGGCCGTCGGTGTGGTGGGCGTCGGTCTTCACGCCCGGGACGCCGCGCATCTCGTGAAGGATGACGGGCACGCCGGCGTTGGCGATCTGCCACGCAGCCTCGGAGCCGGCGAGGCCGCCGCCGATGACGTGGACAGGCTTGATGTCTGGGGAGGTCATTGCGGCCTTCTAGCCACGTCGGAGGCGTTCGTCAGCCCGTGACCGCCGCAGCGGCTGGTGCGACGGAACCTTCGCGGTATAAGGAAAGTGGGGAAGATGCGTGTGACCGGGGCGGCGCACGCCTGGGGCGCCAAACTGCATCACCGTGAATCCGGGCGACATCGTCGTCGACCGGACCATCGAACGCCCGGGGGAGGGGCGGGGACCATGAAGACGTTCTCGATGTCGGCCGCCGTGGCGGAACCGTTCCGCCTGGCGTTCAAGCGCCCGTTGATGACCCTGGTCTGGGGCCTGGTGCAGTTGCTGCCGACCCTGCTCGTGATCGCGGCGGCGGCGCCGCTCATGAGCGAGGCGTGCAGCAGCTTCGCGCAATCCGTCGAAATGTCCGCCGCGACCCCTGCGTCGGCCGGCGGTGGCGAGACCGTCGAACTGATCGAGGTCGTCGAGGCCGAACCCATGATGGTCACGGCCCCGGACTTCGAGGCGGTGATGTGGGTCCAGGCGCTAAGCTGGCTGTCCAACCTGGTCCAGTTGCTCTGCGTTCTTCTGGTGACGACGGCCATCGCCCGGGCGGTGTTCGCGGGTCGGCGTGGCGACGGCGCCGCGTTCCTGAGAATCGGAAGGGACGAGGTGTATGTCGCCGTCATCGGGGTGACGGTGTTCGTGGCCGCCATCGTCGCCGTCGTGCTGTTTTTCGCACTGGGCATGGGGGTGGCCTTCGGCCTGGCCCAGGTGGACGGGCCGTGGCGCTGGCTGATCGGCTGCTCCCTGCTCCTCGCGGCCTTCCTCGCCTTCCTGCTTCTGTGGGGGCGTCTGGCCTTGCTGGCGCCGACCGCCGTCCTTCGTCGGGATCTCGCCTTCGAGGAGGGCTGGCGCATCGGTCGCCGCCAGACCTGGAAACTGCTGGGATTGATGCTGATCCTTTTCGTGATCGCGATCGCCCTCGCGATCGCCGTCGTGATCCTCCTGTTCATCGTGATCGCGATGCTCGGCGGCGCCGCCGCCTTCACCGACGCCGCCTGGTTGGAGGACGACGCGGCGGTCGAGGCGTGGCTTTCGGGGCTGACGGCCAATCCCTGGCCGCTGATCGTCGGCGGCCTGGTGCTGCTGCTGCCGGTGGCGTGGATCCAGGGCTTCAGCCAGCTGCTGTTCACGGCGTCCTATGCCCGGGTCGTGAACGACCTCGCTACGGACCCTGCGCCGATTTCCACTGACGCCCCGGCGGCGTCAGAGTAGGCTTCGACTCGAAAGCGACCTTGGAGGGGAAGATGAGCTTTTCAGCGACCGACGCCGCGTTCGAGGGGTTCCGCCTCGTTCGACGCAATCCGATGGCCCTTGCGGCCTGGACGCTCGTCTATCTGATCTACACGCTGGCCGCCCTGTTCGCGTCCGGCGGCATGATGAGATCGATGGCGGTGTGGATGGAGCAGGTCGAGGCCCTCGAAAACGGTCCCGCGCCCACCTCACCCGAGGCCTTCGCGCCGATCATGGAATCCTATTTCGCCGCCATGAGCCACATGCTCTGGGCGATCCCGCTGTCGATGATCATCAGCGCCGTGCTGATGGCGGCGGTGGTGCGAGCCGTGTTGCAGCCCGAAGCCGGCGGCTTTGGCTACCTTCGGCTGGGAATGGACGAGGTGCGGGCGTTCGTGGTCACCCTGGTCATCGGCATCCTGACCGCGGTCGCCGCCGCCGTGGTCTTCCTTGTCGCCGGGATCGCAGGGGGCGTGGCCGTTGCGAGCTTCGAGGGCTGGGGGGTTCTGGTCATGGTCCTCGCCATGCTGGCGGCCGGCGCCTTCCTGATCTGGCTGGTGGTGCGCTGGAGCCTGGCGATCCCGATCACGGTGGCCGAGAAGCGCTTCGCCATCTTCGACTCGTTCGCCATGACCAAGGGGCGGTTCTGGCCGCTGCTGGGCATGGCGGTGATCGCCGGCGTCATGGCCCTGGTCGTCATGCTCCTGTGCGGACTGATCTCGATGCCCGTCAGCATGATGGGCGGGATGTCGATGTTCGCGGGCATGAACGCCGATGACCCGGCCGAGGTGTTCCGGAACTTCAATCCGACCAATCCGTGGATGATCGCCTCGGCGGTGATCAACGCCATCGTCTACGCCCTGATCCTGGCGGTGATGTACGCCCCGTTCAGCGTCGCCTATCGCGAGATCAAGGGCGGCTGACGGATCCTTCGCCGCCGGTGGAAGCGGGCCGGGTCAGGCCCGCTTCTTCAGCGCCGCCACCCGCGCCTTGCGCCGCTCCTCGTGCCGGTCGAGCACCTCCTTGAGGTATTTGCCGGTCCAGCTCTTCGGATTGGCGGCGACCTGTTCGGGGGTGCCGACCGCGACGATCTCGCCGCCGCCGTCGCCGCCCTCGGGACCGAAGTCGAGCAGCCAGTCGGCCACCTTGATGACGTCGAGATTGTGCTCGATCACCACGATGGTGTTGCCGTTGTCGACCAGCTCCTGCAGCACCTCCAGCAGCTTGCGGGTATCCTCGAAATGCAGGCCGGTGGTGGGCTCGTCGAGGATGTAGAGGGTCTTGCCCGTGGCCCGCTTCGACAGCTCCTTGGACAGCTTGACCCGCTGGGCCTCGCCGCCTGACAGAGTCGTGGCCGACTGGCCGACCTTGACGTAGCCCAAGCCGACCCGGTTCAGGGTCAGCATCTTGTCCCGGATCGAGGGCACGGCCTTGAAGAAGCTCGCCGCCTCCTCGACGGTCATGTCCAGCACGTCCGAAATCGACTTGCCCTTGAACACGATTTCCAGCGTCTCGCGGTTGTAGCGCTTGCCCTTGCAGACGTCGCAGGTGACGTAGACGTCGGGCAGGAAATGCATCTCGATCTTGATCAGGCCGTCGCCCTGGCAGGCCTCGCAGCG
>JAAXIW010000107.1 GCA_012270135.1 Brevundimonas sp.
GTTCGTCGGCCTTCTGCTGAAGCTCGGGACCGATCGTGACATTGATCGCGGCGGGATCGGCCATGGCCGGGCCGGCGGCGACCGCGAGAACCGCCCCGAGAGGCGCGAGAAAGGCGAGTTTGCGCATCGTATCCTCCAGACACCCCTGTCCGGACGAAAGATGGGCTCCAAAGCCGCGCTTCGCAATCCTCCCCGAGGCGGAGGGCTATCAGCCGGGCAGGCGGATCGCGGCCCGCAATCCGCCGAGATCGCTGCGGTCCAGCGTGATGTCGCCGCCATGGCTGCGGGCCACGTCGCGGGCGATGGCCAGGCCGAGGCCGACGCCCTTGCGGTTCTGGTTGCGCGACTCGTCCAGACGGGAGAACGGCCGGAAGGCCTCTTCGTGCATATCGGCGGGGATGCCCGGCCCATCGTCCTCGACCGTGATCTCGATCCCACCCGAGGGCAGGGCGCGGGCGGCGAGGCGGACGCGTTCCCCGTGGGCGGCGGCGTTGCCGGCCAGATTGGCGAGGGCGCGCTTGATGGCGAGCGGGCGCAGACTGGCGGTGAGGTCTTCCGGGACCGAGATTTCGACTTCGGCTCCGGCGCGGCGGACGTCCTCCCCGGCCACGGCCAGCAGGTCGGCGAGCGAGGCCGTCTGGGCCGCCTCTCCGGCCTCGCCGCGGGCGAAGGCGAGGTATTCGTCGATCATGTGCTCCATCTCGTCGAGATCGCCCTGCATGGCCGAGGCGCGCTTGAACGGGGGGGCGAGAGCCAGCTCGAGCCGCAGCCGGGTCAGGGGCGTCCGCAGGTCGTGGCTGACCGAGGCGAGCAGGGCGGTCCGCTGTTCGATATGGCGCTGGATGCGGTCGCGCATGTCCATGAAGGCCCGCGCCGCCGCGCGGACCTCGCGGGCGCCGTGGGGCTTGAAGCGCTCGCGCGTCTCGCCGCGCCCGAAGGCCTCGGCCGCCTCGGCCAGACGCTCGATGGCCCGGACCTGATTGCGGATGAACAGGATGGCCACGCCCATCAGCAGGATGGTGGCGATGAACAGCCAGACGACGAAGATATGGGCCTGGGTGGCCACGGCGCGTTCGCGCGGGGCGATGACCCGCAGCACGCCGTTCGAATGCTGCACCCGGATATCGACATAGGCGGGGTATTGCGTCGTCGAGAACCAGACCGGCCGGTCGACGCGCGATTCCAGCGCCTCTTCCAGTGTCCGGTCGACGACGCCGATGGGACCGCGATCCTGCTCCGCGGGCAGGACATCGCCCTCGCGCAGGTCGACCGACAGGGACATCGAACGCTGGGCGCGGTCGGCGATCACCGCCAGATTCTGCGGCGTCGGATCGTCGGCGTAGCTCTCTGACGCCCAGGCGATGTCGCCGGCCAGGCCGTCGGACAGGCGGGCGGTCACCGTCTGCCAGTGCATGTCGAAGAAGGCCCAGGTCACGGCCACCTGCATGACCAGCACGGGCAGGACGATGATCAGCAGCGACCGGCCCCAGAGCGAGGTCGGCAGGCGCCGCTTCAGCACCCGGGCCCAGACGCCGGCGGGGAGCAGGCGCATCTTCGGATCAGTCCGGGGCCAGCATGTAGCCGACGCCGCTCACGGTCTGGAGGTAGCGGGGGTTCTTGGGATCCGCTTCCAGCTTGCGGCGCAGGCGGGTCACCTGGACGTCGACGGCGCGACCGGTGATGTCGGCGGTGTCGGGCGACAGGCTCATCCGCTCGACCGGGGCGTGGGCGTGGATGGCCAGGGTCTTGAGCAACTGGGCCTCGGCCTCGGTCAGGCGCTGGGGCTTGCCGTCCTTCGACAGCTCCAGCCGCTCCATGTCGAATACGGCCGGTCCGAGCTTGATCTCGCGGGGGGTCAGGGGCTTGCCGCCGGTGCGGCGCAGGATGGCGTCGACGCGCAACGCCAGTTCGCGCGGGTCGAACGGCTTGGACATATAATCGTCGGCGCCGCGGGACAGGCCCTCGATGCGGTCGTCCGGATCGCCCCGGGCGGTCAGAAGCAGCACAGGCGTCTTCGACGTCTCGGCCTTGGAGCGCACCCAGGTGGTCAGGTCGAAGCCGCTCTCGCCGGGCATCATGACGTCGAGCACGACGAGGTCGAATTCGATCAGTTCCATCAGCCGTTTGGCGGCGGCGGCGTGGGCGGCCCCGGTGACGCGGTAGCCTTCGCGGGCGAGGAATTCCTTGAGCAATTCCCGTATGCGGTCGTCGTCGTCCACGACCAGTAAATGGCGACCGGCGCCCGGGCCGGCGATCGGTCCGGACCGGCCGCTGCTGCGAATGTCACTCATGCCGAAGGGCGCCGACGGGCCGCCGGGGCGTTGACCCGGGCGGTTCGGACGGGTCTAACCCGGGGACTGACGCGGGAGACGTTCTTCAATGGCCTTCGTTCCTTTCGACGATCGTGACGGCTGGATCTGGATGGACGGCGATTTCGTGCCCTGGCGGGACGCGAAAACGCACGTTCTGACCCATGCCCTTCACTACGGCTCGTCGGTCTTCGAGGGTGAGCGTATGTACGGCGGCGAAATCTTCAAGCTGACCCCGCATAGCGAACGCCTGAAGCGCTCTGCAAACCTGCTGGATTTCGACCTTCCGTACAGCGTGGCCGAGATCGACGCGGCCTGCAAGGCGACGTGCGACAAGATGGGCCTGTCGGACTGTTACGTGCGGCCGGTGGCCTTCCTCGGCCCGGAGACCGTCAGCGTCTCGGCCGCCCAGAACAAGGCCCGCGTCGCCATCGCCGTGTGGGAGTGGCCCAGCTATTTCGACCCCGAGACCAAGGCGAAGGGCATTCGCCTGGAATGGGCCAAATGGCGCCGTCCGGACCCCGCCACGGCGCCGTCGGCGGCCAAGGCGGCCGGCCTCTACATGATCTGCACCATGTCCAAGACCGCCGCCGAACGGCGCGGCTACGCCGACGCCATGATGCTGGACTGGCGCGGCTATGTCGCCGAGGCGACCGGGGCCAATGTCTTCTTTGTTCAGGACGGCGTGCTGCACACTCCGCCCGTGGACGCCATCCTCGACGGCATAACCCGCCAGACGGTGATCGAAATGGCCAGGGCCAAGGGGATCGAGGTGGTGGTGCGCCACATCCGCCCGGAAGAGCTGTCGAGCTTCAGCGAATGCTTCCTGACCGGCACGGCCGCCGAGGTGACGCCGGTGAGAGAGATCGGCGAATACCGATTCACCCCCGGCGCCCTGAGCCTCGGGCTAATGGAAGACTACGGCCGGCTGGTTCGGCGTCAGGGCTAGGCCTCCGGGCCGGTTCCTTCCGCCTCGACCGCCCGGGCGCGTTTCGCCGCCAGCCGCTCCGCGCGGATCCGGCGGCGCCAGCGCAGGATCAGCCAGACGAGCGGGGCGCCGACGATCAGGAACGGC
>JAAXIW010000168.1 GCA_012270135.1 Brevundimonas sp.
ATCACGGCCGGGGCGGGGGCCCTGGATTCGATGGTCGCGAAGGCCTCGGCGAAGGCGGGCCTGGCGGGGCTGGAGTTCTTTGCCGGGATTCCGGGGACCATCGGCGGGGCCCTGACCATGAACGCGGGCTGCTACGGTTCGGAGACGAAGGACATTCTGGTGTCGGCCTGGGGGCTGAACCGCAGGGGCGAGCGGGTCGAGTATTCGCTGGCCGACTTCGGCTACACCTACCGGCACTCGCAGGCGCCGGCGGACATCATCTGGATCGAGGCGACCTATCGCGGGACGCCCGACGAGCCCGAGGCGGTCGCGGCGCGGATCGCGGAGATCACCTCGCGGCGCGAGCAGACCCAGCCGATCCGGGAGAAGACCGGCGGCTCGACTTTCAAGAATCCGCCGGGGCACTCGTCGTGGAAACTGGTCGACGAGGCGGGGTGGCGCGGGAAACTGTTCAGGGCCACCGGCGGCGGGGCGATGTTCAGCGAGCTGCATTCCAACTTCATGATCAATCCCGGCGAGGCGACGGCGGCCGATATCGAGGGGCTGGGCGAGGCGGTGCGGGCGGACGTGCTGGCGAAGACAGGCGTTCAGCTGGACTGGGAGATCAAGCGGATCGGGCGCGCGGCCTGACGGATTTTCGCCTGGGAGAACCCGATTGGTTGACGGGCTGTTAAGGACGGTTGCCGCATTGCGATGACTGTTCCGGAGCTTCGCATGACCCGCCCTCTCGCAGACCTTCACGTCGCCGTGCTGATGGGCGGGCTGTCGGCGGAGCGCGAGGTGTCGCTGAGCTCGGGCAAGGGTTGCGCCGACGCGCTGGAAGGCCAGGTCGCGAAGGTCAGCCGGGTCGACGCCGGGCGCGACCTCGCCGCCGTGCTGACGGACCTGAAGCCGGATGTGGTGCTAAACTGCCTGCACGGCGCCTGGGGCGAGGACGGCTGCGTCCAGGGCATCCTCGAGACGCTGCAGATTCCCTACAGCCATTCGGGCGTGCTGGCCTCGGCCCTGACCATGGACAAGGACAAGTCCAAGTCGGTGCTGCGGGCCGCCGGGGTCGAGGTGCCGGGCGGCGGCCTCTACGACCGACGCGAGGTCGCCCGCCGCCATGTCATCGCGCCGCCCTATGTGATCAAGCCCAACGCCGAGGGGTCATCGGTCGGGGTGTTCCTGGTGCCCGAGGGGGCCAACGGGCCGCAGGCCGAGGTCGGCGCGCCGGACTGGGCCTATGGCGAACAGGTGATGGTCGAGCCCTACATCCGCGGCAAGGAGCTGGCGGTCGCGGTGATCGGCGAGCCGTCCGGCCCGCGCGCCCTGACGGTGACGGACATCACCCCGGTCAAGGGGTTCTACGACTACGAAGCCAAGTACGCGCCGGGCGGATCGGTCCACAAGCTGCCGGCCGACCTGCCCTCCGCCGTATTCGAGGCGGCGCTGCGGCAATCCGAGATCGCGCACACGGCTCTTGGTTGCCGGGGCGTTTCGAGAGCGGACTTTCGTTATGACGATCTTAACGACGTTCTCGTTCTTCTGGAGGTCAACACCCAGCCCGGCATGACGCCGACCTCGCTCGTCCCCGAGCAGGCCGCCCATGTGGGGATGGGATACAAAGACCTGGTCCGGTGGATGGTGGAGGACGCCTCATGCCCGCGGTAGTTCGCGGCGGTCGGCGACAGAGTTCGAAACAGCCCGCCCAGCGGTCCGCGGCTCCCAAGGGGGGCAGGGGCCGCGCGCCCCGCAACGCGCCGGCGACGCCGGGCAAGATGGCGGCGATCGGGCGGCTGGACCTGTCGCCCCGCGCCGTGGTGATTTCTCTCATGGCCGGGGTGGTCGTGCTGGCGGGCGTGCTGGCGACCGGCGCGCGCGCCGAGCGGATCGGGGCCTCGATCGGACACGGGATCGACGGCATGGCCGTCGGCATGGGGCTGAAGCTGGAGAAGGTCTTCATCGAGGGCGAGTCGGCCGAGGCCACCGCCGCCATCCAGCGCGCCGTGCAGCTGAACGCCGACCAGGCCATGACCTCGATCGACCTCGATGCCGTGCGCGAGCGGGTCGAGCAGGTCGGCTGGGTCAAGTCGGCGCGGGTGGTGCGCCTGTTGCCCAATACGCTGATCGTGCATGTCACCGAACACGACCGGCTGGCCATCTGGCAGGCCGGCGGGCGCAACATGGTGATCGACAGCCACGGGCAGGTGATCCGGGGCGCCGACGCCGGCCGCTATCCGAACCTGCCGCTGGTCGTCGGCAAGGGCGCCGAACAGGCCGCCGCCGAGGTGCTGCCGCTGATCGCGCAGCGGCCCCGGCTGATGGCGCGACTGGAGGCGCTGGTGCGGGTGGACGAGCGCCGCTGGGATCTGCGCCTGAAGGACGGCAGCCTGATCCAGCTGCCGGCCACCGAGCAGGATGCGGCCCTGATCCAGCTGGACGCGCTGGACCAGCGCGAGCGGCTGCTGGAACTCGGGTTCGCCCGCATCGATCTGAGAACGCCCTCGGAGGTCGCCGTCCGGCCCTCCGCCGGCGACGCATAGGAATTACAGAATGGCTGGGCGGTCTGTGGACAAGTCTGTGGATGGCGGAAGATCCGCCGCGGGGCGAGCGCCGGTGGTGGCGGCGCTGGATCTCGGCCAGTCCAAGGTCGGCTGCTTCATCATGAAGCCGGACGGCGTGCGCCACGCCGACCGCACCATCCGGGTGGCGGGGGCGGGGCACGTGCAGTCGCGCGGCATCCGCGGCGGCGGCATCGTCAACATGGACGAGGCGGCCCAGGCCATCGGCCACGCGGTCGAGCGGGCCGAGCGCGCCGCCGGCTCGCCGGTCTCGGGCGTGGTGGTGACCACGGCCATCGGCCAGATGGCCAGCCACCGCGTTCAGGCCCGCGTCTCCCTGGGGGCCAATCCGGTCGGGGACGCCGACCTGGCCCGCGCCATCGCCCTGGCCCTGTCCCAGATCCGCCTGCCGAACCGGCGGCCGATCCATGTGCTGCCGATCGCCTGGTCGGTGGACGGGGCGAGGGGGGTGCACGATCCGCGCGCGATGAAGGGGCATTCGCTGGGGCTCGACCTGCTGGTGGTGTCGATGGCCGAGAGCGCCTTCACGGCGCTGAGCCACTGCCTCGAACTGGCGCATCTGGACCTGCAGGGCGTGGTTGCGGCGCCGGTGGCCTCGTCGCTGGCGGCGCTGGAAGACGACGAGATGGACCTCGGCTGCGTCTGCATCGACATGGGCGGGGGCGCGACCTCGGCGGCCGTCTGGGGCGGGCGGAGCCTGCTGCATATCGAGAGCCTGAACGTCGGCGGCGATCATGTGACGGCGGACATCGCGCGCGGGCTGTCGACCTCGCGGGCCGGGGCCGAGCGGCTGCAGAGGCTGCACGGATCGGCCAGAGC
>JAAXIW010000248.1:0-1061 GCA_012270135.1 Brevundimonas sp.
TCTCCATGTTGAAGACCGTATCCACCGCCTCCCTGGCGCTCCTGCTCACCGGCGTCGCCGCGCCCGCCCTGGCCCAGTCCGCGCCCGACTGGTCCGGCCCCTACATCGGCGTGTTCGGCGGCTTCACCCAGCCACGGGACGACCGGAACGAAACCGTGGTGTTCGACCGCGATCTCGACGGCCAGTATGACGACACGGTCGTCACCTCGGGCGGGGCCGACGCCTTCAGCCCCGGCTTCTGCGCCGATCAGGCCAGCGGCGGGGCGCCCCGTTGCGACTCCGACGGCTCGGGCGTCGAGGGCGGCGTCAAGCTGGGCTATGACATGCAGTTCGGCCGCTGGGTCGTCGGCGCCGTGGGCGAAGTGGCCGGCGCGGACGCCGAGGACAGCGTCACCGGGTTCAGCACCACCCCGGCCTTTTACAGCTTCACCCGCAACCTGGACCACACCGCCGCCCTGCGCGCCCGGCTCGGCTATGCCGCGGGACCGGCCCTGGTCTACGCCACGGGCGGCGTCGCCTACGGCAAGGTCGAGAACAGCTTCGTGACCAGCAACCGGGCCAACAGCTTCACCGTGACGGCGGACGAGGACGACGCGGACGGCTATCAGTTCGGCGGCGGCGTCGAGTGGCGGCTGGCCCCGAACCTGACCTTCACGGGCGAGTATATCTATTCGGACCTCGAGACGGGCGAGTACAACATCCGCGTCGCCAGCACCGGCACGACGCCGGCGACCAACCCGTTCATCCTGGCGCCGAACACCACGGGCACGGACATGACCCGCTCGGGCGACTCGTTCAAAACCCACGCCTTCCGGCTGGGCATGAACGTCCGCTTCTAGGGCCAAACCGCCATAGCTGACGGTCGAGGAAGCCGGTCCCCCACGGGGCCGGCTTTCTTCGTTTTGGGCTTCCCGCCGCTCTCCGCCTGTCCTAGTGAGCCGGGGTCAGGCGGACGGCTTGCCGAAGCGGCGAAGCGGCCTAGTCTGGCGATGATTTTCCCGGCGGCCGGACAGCGGCCGCGTCCGCTAGAGAGCCCCTGCCTGCCCGGCGCCTCCGCCCCC
>JAAXIW010000248.1:1071-4106 GCA_012270135.1 Brevundimonas sp.
GGCCCGCTCGCGGACGCGGCCGCGGTCCGGCCGCCGGGAAAATCCCCGCCCGACTCGCCCGCCTCGCCGCTGCGGCAAGCCGTCCGCCGGCCCCCGGCTCACTAGGCCAGGCGGAGAGCGGCCGCGTCCGCTAGCGAGCCCCTTCATGCCCGGCGCCTCCGCCCCCACGCTCCCTCAGGCGATCACCCTTGAGGCGCTGGAGGCGAGTTTCGCGAAAGAAACGGGCGGCGCGCCCGACGCGGCGGCGCGCTCCTATCTGGCCCAGGCCCACGACGACTATGTCGCCGACGAGACCCCGGAGCTGGGCGGCTGGGACCTCGCCTGCCTGCTGGCCTCGGTGTGGAAGTCGGCGCAGGGGCGCAAGCCCGGCGGCGCGGCCCTGATCACCTTGGGCCCGGTGATCGGCGCCGACGGCCGCGCGTTAGGTTATTATGATATCGCGATCATCGAGTACGACCGGCCCTTCCTCGTCGACAGCGTCATGGGCGAACTGGCCGAGGCCGGCGTCACGGTGCGCTCGATGTTCCATCCGATCGTGGAGCTGAACGGCGCGCGCACCTCGCTGATCGTGGTGGTCATCGATCCGGCGCCGCAGGAGCGGCGCGACGCCCTCGGCGAAAGCTTGGCGGCGACCATGTCCGACGTGCGCGCGGCGGTCTCGGACCATGCGGCGATGAACGCCCTGATGGCGCGCTCGATCGCCCATCTCGAGGCCGGCGTGGCCGGGGTCGACCCGGATATCCTGGCCGAGAACCTGGCCTTCCTGCGCTGGCTGGAGGCGGATCATTTCGTCTTCCTGGGAGCCCGCGACTACGACTATCCGCGCACGAAGGACGGCGGCTACGAGGCCGAGGCGCCGCTGTCGCAGTCGGGCGACGGCCTCGGCGTGCTGGCCGATCCGGACCGGACGGTGCTGCGGCGCGCCAACGAGCCGGCGGTGCTGACCCGGTCGATGAAGCGCCAGCTGAACCTGTCCGAGCCGGTCACGGTGGCCAAGGCCAACGCCCGCTCGCGCGTCCACCGCCGGGCCTATATGGACTATATCGGGGTCAAGCGGTTCGGGCCGGACGGCAAGCCGTCGGGCGAGACCCGCTTCGTCGGCCTGTTCACCGCCGAGGCCTACGACAAGACCGCCAACGAGGTGCCGCTGCTGCGCCGCAAGGTGGCCAACGCCCTGGCTCGCGCCGGCAAGGCGGCGGGCTCGCACAGCCACAAGCGGCTGAAGAACATTCTCGAGAACTATCCGCGCGACGAACTCTTCCAGATCGGAGAGGACGAGCTGCTGGAGATCGCGCTGGGCATCCTGCACCTGCACGACCGGCCGCGGATCAAGAGCTTCACCCGCAAGGACCCGTTCGACCGCTTCGTCTCGGTGCTGACCTTCATCCCGCGCGAGCGCTTCAATCCGGCCGTCCGTGAACGGATCGGGCGGATTTTGGCCAACGCCTGGGGCGGGCGGCTGTCGGCCTGGTACCCGCAGCTGTCGGACCAGCCGCTGGTGCGCATCCACTATATCATCGGCGTCACCCCGGGCGATCATCCGTGCCCGGATCAAGCCGAACTGGACGCCGAGATCGCCGAGGCCGGACGGGGCTGGGTCGACCGGTTCGAGAGCGCGCTGCGCGCCGCCGACGTCGACGACGTCCAGGTGGGGCCGCTCAGCGCCCGCTGGGCCTGGGCCTTCAAGGCCGGCTACCGCGACCGCTACGACGCCGACGAGGCGGTGCGCGACCTGCAGGCGGCCGACCGGCTGAACGCCACGGGCCTCAACGACGGCGGCAATCCGGTGGCCGTGCGGGCCTTCCGGTCCGAGCGCGACGGGCCGCTGAATTTCCGCTTCAAGCTCTACCGCCGGGGCGCGGCGGTGCCGCTGTCCGACGTGCTGCCCATCCTCGCCGACATGGGGCTGAAGACGCTCGAGGAATGGGGCCATTCGCTGAGCCCGCTGGGCGGGCCGGAGATCCATGTCCACGAGTTCCTGCTCGAGGACCCGCGCGGCGGCGACCTGCATTTCGACGATGTTCGCGAGCCGTTCGAGGCCGCCTTCTCGGCGGTCTGGACCGGCCGTACCGAGAGCGACGGCTTCAACCGGCTGGTCATCGAACTGGGCGTCGGCTGGCGCGACGCGGCGCTGGTGCGCACCCTGGCCCGCTATCGCCAGCAGACCGGGCTCGATCCGAGCCAGGCGGTGCAGGAAGAGGCGCTGCGCGACTATCCGGCCGTCGCGCGCGGCCTGCTGTCGCTGTTCCACGCCAAATTCGAACCGGCCGACGGCGGCGACGCGGCGTCCCGCGAAGCGCGGGTCCAGGAACAGTGCGACAAGCTGATCGCCCTGCTGCGCGACGTGAAGAGCCTCGACCACGACCGCGCCCTCAGGCGCATGGCCCTGCTGATCCAGGCGATCAAGCGGACCAACTATTTCCAGACCGGCGCCGACGGCGAGCCCAAACCGCACATCTCGATCAAGATCGCCTCGCGCGAGCTCGACGACGTGCCGCTGCCGAAGCCGTTCCGCGAAATCTTCGTCTGGGCGCCGCACATCGAGGGCGTCCACCTGCGTTTCGGTCCTGTGGCGCGCGGCGGACTGCGCTGGTCGGACCGGCGTGACGACTTCCGCACCGAGGTGCTGGGCCTGGTCAAGGCGCAGCAAGTCAAGAACGCGGTCATCGTGCCGGTCGGCTCCAAGGGCGGCTTCTTCCCGAAATGCCTGGCCGGCATCGTCCGCGCCGGCGGCGACCGCGACGCCCAGCAGGCCGAGGCGATCCGCGCCTACCGGACCTTCCTGTCGGGCCTGCTCGACATCACCGTCAACATCATGGCCGACGGCTCGGTGGTGCATCCGGACGAGGTGGTGATCTGGGAAGGCGACGACCCCTATCTGGTCGTGGCCGCCGACAAGGGTACGGCGACCTTTTCGGACATCGCCAACGGAATCTCGGCCGATTACGGCTTCTGGCTGGGCGACGCCTTCGCGAGCGGCGGGTCGGTCGGCTACGACCACAAGGTCATGGTCATCACCGCCCGCGGCGCGTGGG
>JAAXIW010000248.1:4116-16096 GCA_012270135.1 Brevundimonas sp.
ATCGGCATGCGGCTGTCGAAGCCCATCCGGCTTGGCGCCGCCTTCGATCACCGCGACATCTTCATCTAACCGAACCCGTTCGCGGCGACCAGCTGGGTCGAGCGCGACCGGATGTTCAACCTGCCGCGCTCGTCGTGGCAGGATTACGATACGTCGAAAATCTCGAAGGGCGGCGGCGTCTTCTCGCGCTCCGCCAAGTCGATCGCCCTGTCGCCCGAGATCAAGGCGGCGCTGAACATCGAGGCGGACGCCCTCGATCCGGCGTCCCTGATGAAGGCCATCCTGCAGGCCCCGGCGGAACTGCTCTATCTCGGCGGCATCGGCACCTATGTGAAGGCGCCGCACGAGACCGACGCCCAGGTCGGCGACAAGGCCAATGACGCGATCCGCGTCGACGCCGGGGAGCTGCGCGTGGCGGTGGTCGGCGAGGGCGCCAACCTCGGCCTGACCCAGGCCGGGCGGATCGCCTTCGCCCGCAACGGCGGCCGCATCAACACCGACGCCATCGACAATTCGGCGGGCGTCGATTCCTCGGACCACGAGGTCAACATCAAGATCCTGACCGGGGCGGCCATCGCCTCGGGCGCGCTGAAGGCGGACAAGCGCAACGCCCTGCTGGCCTCGATGACCGAGGAGGTCGGGCTGAAGGTGCTGGTCCACAACTACGACCAGACCCTGGCCATCAGCCTGCAGGAGGCCGAGGGCGCGGCGGCGCTGGATTCGCAGCAGCGCTTCATGCAGTGGCTCGGCGGCAAGGGTAAGCTGGACCGCAAGGTCGAGGGCCTGCCGGACGATCTCAAACTGGCCGAGATGAAGGCCGCCGGACTGGCGCTGACCCGGCCCGAACTGGCCGTGCTGACGGCCTATTCGAAGATCGAGCTGTTCGATGACGTGGTCGCCTCGACGGCGCCCGACGATCCGTTCTTCCACCGCACCCTGGTGCGCTACTTCCCCGAGCCGCTGGCGAAGTTCGAGGCCGACATGGAGCGGCACCGGCTGAAGCGCGAGATCATCTCGACGGTGATGTCGAACGAGATCGTCAACATGTGCGGCCCGACCTTCCCCGAGCGGCTGCGTCTGTCGGCGCAGTGCGACACCTCGGCCATGGTCATCGCCTTCGAGGCGGCGCGGCAGGTGTTCCGGCTCGACGAGGCCTGGGACCAGGTCTCGGCGCTCGATCTGAAGATCCCGGCGGACGCCCAGATCGCCCTCTATCGCGAAATCTCGACGGTGCTGCGCCGCCAGACCTTCTGGCTGGCCCGCCGCGCCACGCGGGCCGGGGCGTCGGTCGACGGCCTGATCGCCGCCTACCGTCCCGCGGCAGACGCCCTGCGCGCCGCCGGCGGATCGGTGCTGTCGCGGTTCGAACAGGCCGGACTGCAGGCGCGCATCGCCGCCTTCGCCAACCATGGCGCACCGCCGGCCATGGCCCGGGACTTCGCCATGCTGCGGCCGATGGTGGCCACGGCGGACATCGGCGACCTGGCGCGGGAGGCGGGCTGGCCCGAACCGGCCATGGCGACCCTGTATCACCAGGTCGGGGCGGCCTTCGATTTCGATCGGCTGCGGGCGGCCGCGGGCGCCGTGCCGTCGGCGGATCACTTCGACCGTCTGGCCGTGCGCCGCATGATCGAGGACCTGATGAACGAGCAGCTGGCCCTGACCCGGGCCGTGGCGCGTTCGACCGACGCCTCGGTCGGGGCCAGCGAACTGTCGGCCGAGAAGGCCGTGGACCGCTGGATCGGACCGCGCCAGGCGACCGTCGAGGGCGTCCGCGCCTCGGTCGACGAGATCGAGGCCGCGGGCTCGGGCTGGACATTCGCTTATCTGACCAGCGCCAATGCGTGTTTTAGTGTTATCGCTTCGTCGGCAGGCTGAGGGCGCCCTCCGGGGCGGGCCGCGATCATCGGCCCTTTGGGACCGTCGACCCGGCGCCGCCGGGTCGCTTCGCGCGGGCGGTCGTGATCTGCTAGCGTGCCGGGATTGGGAGAGGGCCGCCGATGCCGCGGAAGTTTCTGGTCGTCGTGGACGACAGTCCGGAGTTCGAGGCGGCGCTGCTCTATGCGGCGCGGCGGGCGCGCTCGACCGGCGGGCGGGTGGTCATGCTGCGCATCATCTCGCCGGCGGCGTCGGACGCCCACTGGGCGGGGGTGCGCGAGGATATCGAGCGCCAGACCCGCGCCGAGGCCGAGGCGACCCTGAACAAATGGGCGGCGGAAGCCGCCGAACGCTCCGGATCGACCCCCATGCTGCTGATCGAGCGGGGCGAGCCGCAGGGCTGCATCCGCAAGGTCGTCGGCGAGGACCCCGACATCAAGATCCTCGTGCTGGCGGCGGGCTCCACCGCGCCGGGTCCGCTGGTCGCGGCGGTGGTCAAACAGGGCGCGGCCTTCACCGGCCGCAAGCTGCCGGTGACCATCGTGCCGGGGGAGCTGACGGACAAGGAAGTCGAGGACCTGGCGTGACGCCAGGAGGGCGCTAACGCTCGCGCCGCGGGCGCTCGCTGCTTGAGCGCGCCCCCTCCACCGCCTTCGGCGGTCCCCCTCCCCCGATGGGGGAGGAATGGTGCGGCGACCGGGGCCTTGATCGGACCGCTTCGCGGGCGCATCTGAGCGGCATGTTCATCCAGACCGAACCGACGCCCAATCCGAACGTGCTCAAATTCCTGCCGGGGCGGGAGGTGTCGGCCGAGCCGCGCGAGTTCCGCACCATCGACGAGGCGGCGGCGTCGCCTCTGGCCGAAGGGCTGTTCCAGCTCGAGGGGGTGGCCGGCGTCTTCTACGGGGCCGACTACATCTCGGTGACGCGCGATCCGGCCGGCCTCGACTGGCCGCAGATGAAGGCGCCCATCCTGGCGGCGCTCATTGATCAAGTCGTCTCGGGCGCGCCTCCGCGTCGCGCCGGGACGTTCGACAGCGCCGGTCCGGAGGGCGAGGACAGCGAGATCGTGGCCGAGATCAAACAGCTGCTGGACAGCCGCATCCGCCCGGCGGTGGCCCAGGACGGCGGCGACATCCTGTTCGACTCCTTCGACCTGGAGACCGGGGTGCTGAGCCTGCGCATGCGCGGCGCCTGCGCCGGCTGCCCGTCGTCGTCGGCGACGCTGAAGGCCGGGGTCGAGCAGATGATGAAACACTATGTGCCGGAAGTGACCCGGGTCGAGCAGGTGATCTAGGCGGGCGCGATCGCTCGCCGCGCGGCGGCTCCCTGCTAGAGCGCGGCTGAAACAAATCCGTCCTCGCTTCGGACGGCGGAACCCGTCATCATCGCCCCATGCCCCGGTTCGAGAGCGACAGCGACGCCCGGCGCCTCGGCGAGGCGCTCGCCGCCCTGCGCCGTGACGCGAACCTCAGCCAGGCCGAGGCGGGCGAGCGGGTCGGAATGACCAGCCAGGGCTGGGGCCTCTATGAGTCCGGCAAGCGGCCCGGCCTGTTCCGGCCCGATGTGCAGCGCCGACTGACCGCGGCCCTCGGCGCCTCGCCCGAGGCCCTGGCGCTGAAGCTGGGCGCGCCGCCGGCTTCGCGGGCCGAACCCGCCGCGTCCGGCGTGGAGAACCGGGGGCGCGTGTTCGCCGGTCCCCCGACGCGGCGGCTGCAGCTGTCCACCGACGACCTGGCGCCGTGGGCCGCCTCGGGCGTGGTGCTGGAGTACGAGCCGGGGCGCTGGCCGCGCCGGGGTCAGGGCTGCGTTATCGAGATGGCCGACGGCGAACTGAGGGTGCGGCTGTACGAAACCGGCGACGCCGACGCCGTTGTGGTGCGCGGCGTGGCGGGCGGCGAGGAGAGGATCGAACGGTCGGCGACGCGGCAGGTCTCGGCGGTCACGGCCCGGCTGGATGTCTAGATGAAACGAAATGGTTGCAACAAATCCGTTTCCATGAAACTGTTCTGTCGGGAGCAGAGGGAGCGGAGCCATGGCCAGGGTCGGAGAACCGGAGAAGGTCGACGCCTTCGTGGGCGCGCGGATCAGCCTGCGCCGTTCGGCGCTCGGCCTGTCGCAGACGGCGCTGGCGCAGCAGATCGGGATCAGCTTCCAACAGGTGCAGAAATACGAGACGGGGCAGAACCGCATCTCGGCCTCGCGCCTGCACCGGGTGGCGACGGTGCTGGCCACCTCGGTCGAGGCCTTCTTTCCGCCGGTCGAGACCGCGCGCGAGGCGCCGGACAGCGGCTGGGAGACGCTGGGGACCATCGCCGCCACGCCGGACGGGCGGGCCGTGGCGGCGGCCTGGCCGCTGATCGAGGATCGCGAGGTGCGCAGGGCGCTGGCGCGGGTGGCGAAGGCGCTGGCCCGGCGGGACTGAGCGCCCGTTTGACCGGGACGGCGTCGTGAGGGTGCTGGTCATCGATACGGCGCTGGGGCTGTGCGGCGCCGGGGTGTTCGAGGTCGAGGCCGGTCTGGCGCGGCCTCTGGGCGTACGCTCGGAAGCCATGGTGAAGGGGCACCAGGAGCGGCTGGCGGGCATGGCGCGCGACGCCGTGGCCGAAGCCGGAGGGTTCGCCGGGATCGACCGGATCGGCGTCACGGTCGGGCCGGGGTCGTTCACCGGCCTGCGGGTCGGGATGGCCTTCGCACAGGGGCTGGGCGCGGCGCTCGGCGTGCCGGTGGTCGGGGTGTCGACCCTCGACGCCCTGGCGGCCTCGGTGGAGGGCTACGGGCCGGCGGCGGCCCTGATCGATGCGCGGCGGGGACAGGTCTACGCCCGCTTCTGGCGGGACGGCGAGGCGCAGGGACCGGCCGGAGCCCTGTCGATCGAGGACGCGACGGCGCGGGTGCGGGCGCTCGGGCCCGGGGTCCGGCTGGCCGGTTCGGGAGCGGGGCTGGTCGCGGAGGGCGCGGCGGCGTCGGGGCTCGACGGTCCGGCGCCCGAGGCTCTGGCGCGGCTGACGGCGGCGGCCGCCCCGGCGGCGAACCCGCCCCGGCCGCTCTATCTGCGCGCGCCCGACGCCACCCCGCCCAGCCGCCTGCCGGGGCAGCCGCGGCCGGTCCCGCCGGCATGACCGGGGGCGGCCCGGAGCCGGCGGCGGACCGCGCGGCGCGACTGGCCGCGATCCACGTCGAGGCCTTCGCCGGGCCCGGTGAGGCGGCGTGGAGCGAATCCGCCTTCGCGGACCTGTTGACCCAACCGGGCGTCTTCGCCCTCGACAGCGCCGACGGCTTCATCCTGATGCGGGCCGTGGCCGACGAGGCGGAGATCCTGACCCTGGCGGTGCGGCCGGCGGCAAGGCGGGCCGGGCAGGGGACGCGGCTGGTCGGCGAGGGCGTGCTGGCGGCGGCGGCGCGCGGGGCCGCCCGGGTCTTCCTCGAGGTGGCCGACGACAACGCGGCGGCGCGGGCGCTCTACGCCAGGGCGGGCTTCGCGGAAGCCGGCCGGCGGCCGGGATATTACGCAGGGGTCGACGGAGCGCGGCGCGACGCCCTGCTACTGGTTCTCAACCTTACGGCGGCGCTTCCCTAGTCCGGCGGGGCGGCCTATTCTCCCCGCCCATGGACCGGATCGAGAAACTCTGCGCCGAGCGCGGCATGCGCATGACCGAGCAGCGGCGGGTCATCGCCCGGGTGCTGTCGAGCGCCGAGGACCACCCCGACGTCGAGGAGCTGTACCGCCGCGCCTCGTCGATCGATCCGCACATCTCGATCGCCACCGTCTACCGCACCGTCCGCCTGTTCGAGGAGGCGGGGGTCGTCGAGAAGCACGACTTCGGCGATGGCCGGTCTCGCTACGAGGAGGCAGGGGACGACCATCACGACCACCTGATCGACACGCGCTCGGGCGAGGTGATCGAATTCTTCGACGCCGAGATCGAGCGGCTCAAGACCGAGATCGCCGAGCGGCTGGGCTTCGAACTGATCGGCCACAAGCTTGAGCTCTACGGCAAGCCGATCGAGGGGGCCGAACCGTCCGGCCGCGAGGGCCTGATCTTCAAGCGCCACGCGACCCGCGAAGACGCGGGCTGATCCGCCACGTAGCGCGCCGCGCGCCGCCGCTCTAAAAGACCCGGATGACCGAAACCCTCGTCCCGCCGAAGGCCGGGCAGGCCGCGCCGAAACGCCTGTTCATCAAGACCTACGGCTGCCAGATGAACGTCTATGACTCGGAGCGCATGGCCGATGTGCTGCGCCCGCTCGGCTATGCGCCGACGGACACCGCCGAGGACGCCGACTTCGTCATCCTCAACACCTGCCATATCCGCGAAAAGGCGGCCGAGAAGGTCTATTCCGAGCTCGGCAAGCTGAGGGTGA
This sequence comes from Brevundimonas sp., assembly GCA_012270135.1. GTDB lineage: Bacteria > Pseudomonadota > Alphaproteobacteria > Caulobacterales > Caulobacteraceae > Brevundimonas. The sequence continues at coordinate 10,360 of JAAXIW010000248.1, forward strand.
TGAAGGAGGGCAGGGCCGGCGGCATGACCATCGCCGTGGCCGGCTGCGTCGCCCAGGCCGAGGGCGAGGAGATCATGCGCCGCCAGCCGGCGGTCGATCTGGTCGTCGGGCCGCAGGCCTATCACCAGTTGCCGGAACTGCTGACCCGGACGGCGCGGGCCAGGGGCGAGCGCATCGGCGCCGACTTCGCGCCCAATGAGAAGTTCGACGCCCTCCAGGTCCCGCGCGGCGGGGAGGGGGTGACGGCCTTTCTGACCGTGCAGGAGGGCTGCGACAAATTCTGCACCTTCTGCGTCGTGCCCTATACGCGCGGCGCGGAGTGGTCGCGGCCGGTGGCGGACATACTCGCCGAGGCGCGCGAACTGGCGGCTCGAGGCGTCCGCGAGATCACCCTGCTGGGCCAGAACGTCAACGCCTATGACGGCGAGGGACCGGACGGGAAGCCGTCGACGCTGGCGCGTCTGGCGTACGCTCTCGCCGAGATCCCTGGGCTGGACCGCATCCGCTATACGACCAGCCACCCCAACGACATGTCGGACGACCTGATCGCGGCCCATGGCGAGCTGGACGCCCTGATGCCCTATCTGCATCTGCCGGTGCAGTCGGGCTCGGACCGCATCCTGCGGCTGATGAACCGCAAGCACGGGCGGGCGAAATATTTCGACCTGATCGACCGCATCCGCGCGGCGCGGCCGGACATGGCGCTGTCGGGCGACTTCATCGTCGGCTTCCCGGGCGAGACCGACGCCGATTTCGAGCAGACGATGGATCTGGTGCGGCGGGTGAACTACGCCTCGGCCTTCTCCTTCATGTATTCGCCGCGCCCCGGGACGCCGGCGGCGACGATGGCGGCGCAGGTTCCGGACGATGTCAGCCGCGCGCGGCTGCACGCCCTGCAGGCCCTGCTGACCGAACAGCAGGTCGCCTTCAACGCGGCGCAGGCGGGGCGGACCCTGCCGGTGCTGTTCGAGAAGAAGGGCCGGCACGGGGCGCAGGCGATCGGCCGCTCGCCGTACCTGCAGTCGGTGCATGTCGAGGACGCGGATCATCTGATCGGCCGGATCGTTCCGGTAGAGATCGAGCGCGGCCAGCAGAACAGCCTCACGGGCCGGCTCCAGCAGAAGGCGGCCTGATGGCGCGCGAGAGTGAGTTCCTGGCGCTGGACGACGCCGCCCTGCGCGCCGTCGTTGGCCCCCACAGCCGCCACATCGCCCTGATCGAGGACGCCTACAAGGTGCTGGTCGAGGCGCCCGGGGGCGGCGTGACCATCAACGGCTCGACGCGTGACCGGGCCCAGGCGAAGCGGGTCATCGAGACGCTGGCGGCGCGCTCCACGACCGGGGCGACGATCACCGAGGCCGACGTGCGCACGGCGCTGGGCGCGGCGGCGACGCAGCCGAGGGCGGGGCAGGGGACGGTGGCGCCGAACGCCATCGCCCTGCCGGTCGGCCGGCGCGGGGCCATCGCGCCCAAGACGGCGGCCCAGGCGAACTATCTGGACATGCTGTCGAAATGCGAGCTGACCTTCGGGGTCGGGCCGGCGGGGACGGGCAAGACGTTTCTGGCGGCGGCCTACGGCGCCTCGCTGCTGCGGCGCGGGCAGGTCGACCGGCTGGTCATCACCCGGCCGGCCGTCGAGGCGGGCGAGAAGCTGGGCTTCCTGCCGGGTGACCTGAACGAGAAGGTCGACCCCTATCTGGCGCCGATCTGGGAGGCGCTGAACGATATCCTCGGGCCGGACGACGTGCGCCGGCGGCGCGACAAGGGCGAGATCGAGGCGGCGCCGATCGCCTTCATGCGCGGCCGGACGCTGGCCCACGCCTTCATCATCGTCGACGAGGCCCAGAACACCTCGCGGCTGCAGATGAAGATGGTGCTGACCCGGCTGGGCGAGGGCGCGCGCATGGTGGTCACCGGCGACCCGTCGCAGATCGACCTGCTCAATCCGCGCGACTCCGGCCTGCGCCACGCCCTGCGCATCCTCGAGGGGGTCAAGGGCGTGGCGATCCAGACCTTCCAGGCCCAGGACGTGGTCCGCCACGCCATGGTCGAGCGCATCGTCCGCGCCTACGACGCCGACGCGGCCAGGCATCGCCCGACGGCCGATCTGGAAGACCCGGACTCGTGATCGAGGTCGAGGTCGAGGACGCGGCCTGGACCGCCGCCCTGCCGGACGCCTCGGCGGTGGCGGAGCGGGCGGCGACGGCTGCGCTCGGGACCGTCGAGGGGGGCGTCGTGGTGCTGCTTACCGACGACGAGACCGTGCGCGACCTCAACGCCCGCTTCCGCGACCGGGATCGGCCGACAAACGTGCTGTCCTTTCCGGCGGCGGCGATGAGCCTGCCGGGCGAGGCCCCGCCGCTCGGGGATATCGTCCTGGCCTTCGGGGTCTGCGCGGCCGAGGCGGCGGCGCAGGGCAAGACCCTGGCCGACCATCTGGCGCACCTGACCGTCCACGGCGTGCTGCATCTGCTGGGCCGCGACCACGAGGACGAGGCGGAGGCCGAGGCCATGGAGGCCGAGGAGCGGAGCATCCTTGCCACGCTGGGCGTCGCCGACCCATACAGGGCCGATGCTCACGCTTGATCCCGCCTCCCGCCGCGACCGCCTGATCCTGCGCTTCGGCCGCATCGCCCTGGCGCTGGCCGCCGGCGCGGGCGCGGCCCTGGCCCATCCGCCGTTCGGCCTGCTGCCCGGTCTGCTCGGCTATGCCCTGCTGCTGCTGCTGGCCGAGCGTTCGGCGAGCGTGCGCGGCGGCTTCTGGATGGGGTGGCTGGCCGGTTTCGCCTATTTCTTCATCAGCTGCTGGTGGGTGGCCGAGGCGTTTCTGGTCAATCCGGCGCAGGCATGGATGGCGCCGTTCGCGGCCTCGCTGCTGCCGATCGGCCTGGGCCTGTTCTGGGGAACGGCGACGGCGCTCTACCGGCGGCTCGCCCCGTCGGGGGTGGTTCGGGTGCTGGTCTTCGCGGGGCTGTTCTGCCTGCTCGAGTGGCTGCGCGGCCATGTGTTGACCGGCTTCCCGTGGAATCCGGCGGGGGCGAGCTGGAAGGCGGGCTCGGCCGGGTCCCAGTTCGCCTCGGTCGTCGGCGTCTACGGTCTGGGGCTGGTGACCGTGGCGGCGGCGTCCGCCTTCGCGCCGCTGGCGGGGCCAGGGCCGCGCAAGGCCCGGATCGGCGCCGCCGCGCTGGTGGCGTTGGCGCTGGCGGCGCTGGTGGTCGGGGGCGCGGTGCGGCTCTCGGGGGCGCGGCCGGCCCTGACCGACACCGTGGTGCGGATCGTCCAGGCCGATGTGGACCAGGAGTCGAAATGGACGCCGGAAGCCTACCGCGGCATCGTCGAGCGCTATGTGAACCTGACCGCGCGCCCGGGAGCCGTGGTTCCCGATGTGATCATCTGGCCGGAAGGGGCCCTGCCCGCCTCGGCCAATCAGGTGTTCGCCCCCGGCTCGCCGGACGCCGCCGCCATCGCGCGGGCGGTGCGGCCGGGCCAAAGCCTGATCCTCGGGCTCGGACGGGGCGTGGCCGATCCCGCCGCGCCCGACGGCGCACGATATTTCAACAGCCTGCTGGCCCTGACCGACGAGGGCGGCGAGGGCCTGCGCATCACCGCCGCCTACGACAAATACCGGCTGGTGCCGTTCGGCGAATTCCTTCCGGCCGGCGATCTGCTGGGCGCGCTGGGGGTGCGCAGCCTGACCCATATGCCGCTGGACTTCAGCGCCGGCCCCCGCCCGGCGCCGATCGATATTCCCGGCCTGCCGCAGGTGCAGCCGCTGATCTGCTACGAGAGCCTCTATCCCGGCTTCACGCCGGGCGGAGCCGACCGGCCGCGCTGGATCGTCAACATCTCCAACGACGCCTGGTTCGGGCGCACCTCCGGCCCGCTGCAGCACCTCAACCTGGCCAGCTATCGCGCCATCGAAACCGGTCTGCCTGTCGTGCGTTCCACTCCTACCGGGGTCTCCGCAATGATCGATCCCTGGGGGCGCGTCATTGAAGACCAGAGGCTCGAGCCGGGCGAGAGCGGCGTCATCGACGCTCGCCGGCCGGCCCCGGCCGCGACCACCCTGTACGGGCGGTTCGGGGACCTGTTGTTCGGTTTCGGCCTGCTGCTCGCCCTGGCGCCGGCCGTCGCCTGGCGCCGACTCATCGTCCGGGCGCGGCGCTGATTTTACGCTGGGGAAGCGATATTCCCGCGAGCGGAGAGGGGTTGAAGCGGTTACGCAACCGGCGGCTGCGGCAGAGTGCAAAACCGGGCGTTTTTCCGTGACAGGGCGGCCCGGCAGGCGCATTCAGAACAAGCGTCACCCAAGAGAGGGCATAACGAACCATGGCCAGAGGCAAGGGCGAGGACGGACCCCATCCGGTTGACCGGCATGTCGGACGGCGGGTGTGCGAGAAACGACTGGCGCTCGGTTATAACCAGAGCGATCTCGGCCGGGCGTTGGGACTGACCTTCCAGCAAATCCAGAAATACGAGAAGGGCGCCAACCGCATCTCGGCGTCGAAGCTCTGGGACATCGCGCGCTTCTTCAAGGTCGACATCGGCTATTTCTTCGAGGGCCTGAGCGGCGCCCAGCTGGCCGGAATGGCCGAGGGCGGCTCCGGCTTCGACCATGACTATCCGGCGACCCGCTACACCATCGAGATCAGCCGGCTGGCGCCCCAACTGTCGAGCCGACAGCAGAAGCTGGCGCTGGAGCTGCTCCGCGACATGGCCGACCGCAAGGAAGCGGATCCGGCCTGAGGCCGCCTCCCTATTCCGCGGGCGATCGCCGGCGACCGAAATCGGGCGCGGCCGCCTTCTGCTCGGCCCAGTAGGCGGCGCCGTCGCGCGGTTTGAACATGGTCTTGGCCACGCCCTCGCGCGACACCACGGCGAAGGTGTTGGTCGACGCCTGGTACAGCAGCACGTCTCCGTTGGGCCGCTCGACCCGTTCCGTCCCTGACGGCGGGCGGGCGGTGAAGGCCTGAACCCTGGCCAGATAGTCCTCGGGCGTCGCGGCGCCGAAGTCGGCCCCGTTGGTTTCGAACAGCCGCGCCGTCTTGGCGTCGACCGTCTCGCGACGGTTGGCGGTGAGGACCGGCTTCGCCGTTTGCCCGGCCGCCTCCGCCGCGCCGGCGGCCGGCGCCGCCGCCGAGGTGAGCACCGCCCCCGCGCCGTCCGCCGAACGGTCCCGCGTCTCGACCGCCGAGCCGCCGTTGCCGCACGCCGCCAGTCCGAGCAGCGCGAGCGCCGCCGCCGCGACCATCCCGTCATTCCTGCCGATCATCACAACCCTCCGTGGTTTCAAATCCGCCGGACTCCATAACGTTGTTATCTTGTTCTTGCAATGTTCTTGTGGAGCCCCGCTCACTCGACGGGGCGCGGCCGGGTCGCTAGATCAACGGCATGACCCAGGCGTCGCTGTCCGGACGGAAGATTCTGCTGATCGTCGGCGGCGGCATCGCCGCCTACAAGGCGCTGGAGCTGGTGCGGCTGTTGAAGAAGGCGGAGGCCGAGGTGCGGACGGTGCTGACGTCGGCCGGCGCCGAGTTCGTCACCCCGATGTCGCTGGCGGCCCTGACCGGCCAGCCGGTGCGGCAGGACCTGTTCCTGCCCGACGACGAGACGGCCATGGGCCATATCGAGCTGTCGCGCTGGGCCGATCTGGTGGTGGTCGCGCCGGCGACGGCGGGGCTGCTCGCCAAGGCGGCCAACGGGAAGGCCGCCGACCAGGCCTCGCCGCCCCGGCAGG
>JAAXIW010000248.1:16106-16838 GCA_012270135.1 Brevundimonas sp.
CTGCTGGCCCCGGCGATGAATGTGCGGATGTGGCTGCATCCGGCGGTGCAGGCGAATGTGGCGCGGCTCACCGGCTTCGACGGCTTCCATGGGGCCGCCGTGGTCGGGCCGGACGAAGGCGAAATGGCCTGCGGCGAGTTCGGGCCGGGCCGGATGGCCGAACCGGCGGCGATCCTCGACGCCATCGGGCGCTTGCTGGCGGGCCCGGACGGGCGACCGTTGTCCGGTCGGCATGCGGTGGTGACGGCCGGTCCGACCTTCGAGCCGATCGACCCGGTGCGCGGACTGACCAACCGCTCGAGCGGCAAACAGGGCTATGCCATCGCCGAAGCCATGGCCGCGCTGGGCGCGCGGGTGACGCTGGTTTCGGGACCGGTGGCCCTGGCGGCCCCGGCCGGGGTCGCACGGGTCTGGACCGAGACCGCCCGCGACATGCAGGCGGCGGTCGAGGCCGCGCTGCCGGCCGACATCGCGGTGATGAGCGCCGCCGTGGCCGACTGGCGCGTCGACGGCGTCGCCTCGGGCAAGATCAAGAAGGCCCCGGGCGGGCCGCCGTCGCTGAGCCTGATCGAGAATCCGGACATTCTCGCCGGCGTGTCGGCGGCCGGGAAGAAGCGGCCGAAGCTGGTCGTCGGCTTCGCCGCCGAGACCACGGCGCTGGCGGCCAACGCCCGGGCCACGCTGTCGCGCAAGGGCTGCGACTGGATAGTCGGCAGCGACGTCGGCGGGTCG
>JAAXIW010000199.1 GCA_012270135.1 Brevundimonas sp.
CGGCCGAGCTCGGCAAGGGGCCCAACCAGCTCGTCGTCACCGAGATCCCGTACCAGGTGACGAAGGCCGACCTGGGCGAGCAGCGCGCCGACCTCATCGAGGGCAAGAAGGCCCCGCTGCTGGGCGACGTGCGCGACGAGTCCGCCGAGGACATCCGCCTGGTGCTTGAGCCCAAGAGCCGCAACGGCGAGCCGGAAGGGCTGATGGAGAGCCTCTTCAAGCTCTCCGACCTCGAGACCCGCTTCTCGGTCAACATGAACGTCCTGGACGCCCGCGGCACGCCGGGCGTCATGAACTTGCGCCAGGCGCTGCAGGCCTTCCTCGACCACCGCCGCGAGGTGCTGATCCGCCGGGCGCAGTGGCGCATCGAGCGGGTCGAGAAGCGGCTGCACCTGCTGGAAGGCCTGCGCATCGTCTTCCTCAACCTCGACGAGGTCATCCGCATCGTCCGCGAAGAGGAACAGCCCAAGGCGGTCCTGATCGCCCGTTTCGGCCTCAGCGAACTCCAGGCCGACTTCATCCTCGACACCCGTCTGCGCCAACTGGCGCGGATCGAGGAGATGACGATCGAGAATGAATACAAGGCATTGTCGGATGAACTTGCGACGCTGCAGGCGCTGGCGGCGTCGCCGGCCAAACAGTGGACCCTGGGCGGCAAGGACCTGGAGGCCGTGCGCAAGGCGCTGGTCTCGCCGCGCCGCACCACCATTTCCGAGGCCGTCGACACCTCCGCCATCGCCTCGATCGAGGCCTTCATCCCGCGCGAGGCCATCACCGTCATCCTGTCCGAACGCGGCTGGATCCGCGCCGCCAAGGGCAAGGTCGACGATCCGTCCGAGCTGAAGTTCAAGGAGGGCGACAGCCTTGCCTTCCTCGTGCCGGCCTACACCACCGACAAGCTGCTGCTGGCGGCGTCCGACGGGCGCATCTTCACCATCGGCGCCGACAAGCTGGCCTCCGGGCGGGGGCACGGCGAGCCGGTGCGGCTGATGATCGACCTCGACGAGGGGGCGGAGATCGTCAACCTGCTGGCCCACCAGCCCGGCGGCAAGCTGCTGGTGGCGTCGAAGGCCGGCTACGGCTTCGTGGCCCCTGAGGACGACCTGCTGGCCCAGAAGCGCGGCGGCAAACAGGTGCTCAACGGCGAGATGCGCGCCGCCATCCGGGTGGCCGGCGATCATGTCGCGGCCATCGGCGACAACATCAAGGCGCTGATCTTCCCGCTGTCCGAGCTGCCTGAAATGGGGCGCGGCAAGGGCGTCAAGCTGCAGAACTACAAGCAGGGCGGCCTCGCCGACGTGACGGTGTTCAGCGCCGAGGCCGGGCCGGAATGGGTCGACGGCGGCGGCCGCCGTCGCCAGTGGCCCGACTGGAAGGACTGGCTCGGCAAGCGCGCCGGGGCGGGGCGGCAGGGGCCGCGGGGGCTGCGGAAGTTCAGGTGACGCCGATTTCACTATCGAGCGTCGCCCGGGCGCCCGATAATCGTTGAACGGCCGATCACCGGCCGGGACTGGAGACCGCCATGCTGACCACCCTGATCGTCATCGCCGTCATCGTCGCCGTCGTGCTGTTCGTGGTCGTCGGCGCCTACAACAAGCTGGTCGCGCTCGACCAGAAGGCCGACCAGTCGTTCGCGGACATCGACGTCCAGCTCAAACAGCGCCAGGACCTGATCCCCAATCTGGTCGAGACGGTGAAGGGCTACGCCACGCACGAGCGGGCCACCCTGGACGCCGTCACCCAGGCCCGGGCCGCCGCGGCGGGCGCGACCTCGGTCAACGACAAGGTCCAGGCCGAGAACATGCTGACCGCCAGTCTCGGCCGGCTGTTCGCCGTGGCCGAGGCCTATCCGGACCTCAAGGCCAACACCAACTTCCTCGAACTCCAGCGTGAGCTGTCAGACATCGAGAACAAGCTGGCCGCGGCCCGCCGCTTCTTCAACAATGCGGTCAGCGAGTTCAACGCCGTGCGCCGCCAGTTCCCGACCGTCCTGTTCGCCGCCATGGTCGGCTTCGGCTCGGACAAGCCCTTCTTCGATGTCGGCGAGACCGACCGCGCCGCCATGACCGCCGCGCCGCCGTCGGTGAATTTCCAGGCCTGATCCATGCGCGCCGTCGGGCTTCAGACCCACATCTGGGCGAACAACACCCGCTCGCTCCTGCTGCTCGCCGCCTTTCCGGTGCTGGTGGTCTTCATCCTCTACGGGGTGCAGCTGATCCTGATGGGGCTCGGTTTCATGCCGGGCACGGGCAGGGGGCTGGGCGACGACATGGCCCTGGCCGCCTCCTGGCTGGGCTGGACCGTGCCGCTGGCGCTCGGCATCGCCGCCGTCTGGTTCGCCATCGCCTATTTCGGCAGCCAGGCCATGGTCGACGCCCTGACCGGGGCGCGGAAGGTTGAGAGACGGTCTGAACCCGAGCTCTACAACCTGCTGGAAAATCTGTCGATTTCACGCGGCCTGCGCACCCCGACGCTGCGCATCATCGAGACCGGCAGCCTGAACGCCTACGCCACCGGTCTGCACGAGGGCCAGTACAGCGTCACCGTCACCCGCGGCCTGATGAACACCCTCGACCGCGACGAGATCGAGGCGGTGCTGGCCCACGAACTGACCCACGTCATCAACAAGGACGTGCGGACCATGGTGATCGCCTCGATCTTCGCGGGGATCATCAGCGTCATCGCCGAGATGGTGTTCCGGGGCCTGATCTATTCGCGCGGCGGCCGGCGCGACAACAAGAACGCCGCGCCGCTGATCCTGATCGGCCTCGCCTTCGCCGTGATCGGCTTCGTCCTCGCCTTCGTCATCCGCATGATGCTGTCTCGGACCCGCGAGTATGTCGCCGACGCCGGAGCGGTCGAGCTGACCAAGAACCCCGACGCGATGATCTCGGCCCTGCGCAAGATCGAGGGCCGCTCCTCGATCAAGGGGCCGGACGAGGTGCAGCAGCTGTTCCTCGACAACCAGCCGGACGGCGTCGGTCTCGAGGGCCTGTTCGCCAGCCACCCGCCGATCCAGAAACGGGTCGATGCCCTGGTGAAGTTCGGTGGCGGGCGCGACCCCGGTCCGTGGGCAGGCCCCCAAACCGCTCCGGCCTACGGGAGCTCCGTGCCCCTGACCGGCTAGGGCAGCCGCGCCCAGCCGAACCGGGTCAGCTGCTCGAGCGGCCGAAAGCCGGCCTTGTAGTCCATCTTCTTCGAGCCCTGGACCCAGTAGCCCAGATAGACGAAGGGCAGGTTCACCGCCGCCGCCTGCCGCACGTGATCCAGAATGGCGAAACGGCCGAGGCTGCGCGCCTCCAGCGCCGGATCGAAGAAGCTGTAGACCATCGGCAGTCCGGCCGAGAGGAGGTCTGTCAAGCAGTCGCCGA
>JAAXIW010000261.1 GCA_012270135.1 Brevundimonas sp.
GTCTAGGGGCCGGGGGCCTTGTGGCCTGGGTATAGGGGAACGCCTCTGTCCGTCATCCTCGGACTTCATCCGAGGATCAGGGGTAGGGGTCGGGACTGTGTGGCCGTGACGGCCCCGCGCCCGTGCCCGCAGCGCCTCGACGGAGCACCGGACGGTCTGGCCCTCGGGTCGAGCCGGAGGGTGACGGAGAAGGAAGGGAGAGAAGGTAGCGGCCCGGCCTGCGTCGGGGGGGCGTGGCAGAGGCCGGGCCGCTGGTGGACTAGTCGAGCGCGCATCGCCGCTTGGTCCGATCGATAAACAACGGTCGGCGGGATCGGTTCCGGGCAGGATGCGGAGATTTCGGCTTTTCCGGCCTACCCACCGTCCGGAACCGGACATAATGACGTTATTTCAAGGGTTTGGTGGACGAGCGGGCGAATAGGGCTACGGTCCGCGTCGAACGGGGGGGGGTCATGCCGACACGACTGGACCGGCTGGTGTATCGCAGCGTCGCGGTCATGCCGACGGGGCACCTGGCTCCGCTGGCCGAACTGCTGGGCGAGGCGCAGCGCAACAATGAGCGCGCGGGACTGACCGGCGCCCTGGCTGTCCACGACGGTCGGTTCCTGCAGGTGGTGGAGGGCGACCCCGGCCTGCTGGACCAGTTGCATCTGCGACTGGAGCGCGACCGGCGTCATCGGGACATCGACATGCTGGACCGCCGGCCGATCGAGCGCCGCGCCTTCGACGGCTGGTCGATGGCCAGCGCCCGGATCACGCCCTCGCTGGCGCCCGAGCTGGACCTGCTGATGGCCGAGACGTCGCCCTCGCCCGACCGGATTGTCGGGCTGATGCTGGAGTCTGTCGCCGAGGGTTGAACGCTTGGGGCCGACGCCCGGGCGCGCTAATGACGAAGACCCCAAGCCGGAGCCCTCGCCATGCATCTCGCCCGTTTCCCCCGCGTGCGTCTCGCCCACCTTCCCACGCCGCTGGAGCCGCTGCCGCGGTTGAGCGAGGAACTGGGCGTCGATCTCTGGATCAAACGCGACGACTGCACCGGCCTGGCCGGCGGCGGCAACAAGACGCGGAAGCTGGAATTCCTGCTCGGCGAGGCCTTCGAGCAGGAGGCGGACACGCTGGTGACCCAGGGGGCGGTGCAGTCGAACCATGTGCGCCAGACGGCGGCGGCGGCGGCGGCGCATGGGCTGGCCTGCGCGGTCATCCTCGAGGAGCGGACCGGGTCGAAGGCGCACGACTATGTCGCCAACGGGAACGTGCTGCTGGACCGGCTGTTCGGCGCCGAGGTGCGGTTCGTGGCGGGCGGTTCGGACATGCCGGCCGAGCTGGAGAAGACCGCAGCCGAGGTGCGGGCGCGTGGGGGCAAGCCCTATGTGATCCCGGGCGGCGGGTCGAACCCGGTCGGGGCGCTGGGCTATGTCGACTGCGCCCGCGAGATCGTGGTCGGGGCCGACGAGCTGGATCTGCGCATCGACCGGATCGTGACGGCGACGGGCAGCGCCGGCACCCACGCCGGGCTGGTGGCGGGGCAGGCGGTGATGGGGGCAGACATCCCGGTGCTGGGCATCGGGGTGCGGGCGCCCCGGCCGAAGCAGGAGGAGAACGTCCTCAAGCTGGCGCGCGAGACGGCGGCCCTGCTGGGCCGGCCCGACGCGGTGACGGCGGAGATGGTGGTCGCCGACTGCGATTACGTCGGCGAGGGGTACGGCCTGGTCGACGACGGGGTGGTGGAGGCCCTGACGCTGGCGGCGCGGACCGACGGCATCGTGCTGGACCCGGTCTATAGCGCCAAGGCGATGAAGGGGCTGATCGCCCTGGCGAAGGCCGGGCGGTTCAGGGGCGAGACGGTCGTCTTCCTGCACACCGGCGGGGCGCAGGGGCTGTTCGGCTACGAGAGCGTGGTGGGCGCCGGGCTGTAGGGCGCCGCGCCGCCTGGCCTGTCAGGTTCCGGGTACCCGCCATTTGCCGGGAGGACGCCAGACCGGCGACTGGGCGCCGGGCGCGAGGATCGCCAGCGGGGCCGGCGCCTTGGGCGGGATGACCGGCGACGGGATCGGCGCGGGCGCGACGGCTCCGGCCGGCGGATACAGCTCAGGATAGATGTGCTGGTCCGCCCTGCGCTGATCGAAGGTGTAGAAGGCCGGCATGGTGATGCGGCGGCCGCGTGTGACCTTCAGCACACCGTGCTCGTGATGATAGCCGGCGCTGAACGCCACCAGCATGCCCCGCCGCGGCTTCAGCACCCGGTCCTGGGCGGTGAAATAGAGTTCGCCGCCCTCGTAGTCGTCGTTCAGATAGACGATGCTGGAGAAGTCCCGCCACGGGGTGCTGTGCGCGGAGCCGTCCGGATTGCTGTTGTCGGTATGGGGCGGCAGGCAGGAGCCCTGTTCCCAGATGTTGAGCTGGACCGTGTCGGTCCACAGCGGCCGGGTGAGGGCGTAGAATTCTCCCAGCATGGCGGTGGCCCGCTTCTGGAAATTCCCCATGATCGTGGCCGCCGGGGCGTCGTGCTCCGCCACGTCGCCCATGTAGACGATCCGGCCTTCCCAGAAGTCGATGCCGATCCTGCGGTGCTTCACCATGCCGTGCAGGCGGTCGAACATCGCGGTCAGGCGATCGCACTCCTTCGACGTCAGGAAGTCCGGAATGATGATGAAGTCCTGGGCGCCGTATTCCGCCGGCGTGATCGGGGCGGTGGCGGGGGACGGGGTCAGGACGCCGTCGACGACGCGTTTCCGGCCCGCGAGGTTCGCCCCGGTTTGACGGAGATCGATCGTCGCCATCCGGCTGTCCGGCGCCCACGCCCTGCGATCAACCATGGTTCGCTCCGCTACCTGACTTCCAATGGCATTGGCTAGCACGAGGGCGCCGGAGGTGGAATGACCGGCCACGGCCGCCGCCATCCGATCCGGGTCGCCATGGAACGAGCTTCGGTCCCGGCCGGTTTTTCTTGCGCACAGTCAGGCAGGAGCCCCCGATGAACGATCCCGAACGCAACACCCCCGACGCCGCGTCCGAAGTCCTGGACGCGCAGGTCGACCGCGTCAGCGACGACGCCGAGGCCATGGACCGGTCCGACCGCGCCATCCCCCTTCCCGACGAGAGCGGGGAGGAGGACGAGGGCGTGGGCGAGATCACCGGCCTCGTGCCCTGAGGCCTCAGCCCGCGCCCGCCGCGATCTGCATCATGACCAGGCCGGTGAACCAGGCGGCGGCCGTGCCGACGATGTAGCCGACCACGGCCAGAAGGACGCCGACCGGGGCCAGCGAGGGGTGGAAGGCGGCGGCGGCGACGGGAGCGCTGGCGGCGCCGCCGATGTTGGCCATGGAGCCGACGCCGAGGAAGAAGCTGGGCGAGCGGATCAGGAAGGCCA
>JAAXIW010000269.1 GCA_012270135.1 Brevundimonas sp.
GTGGGCTGTTGCGCCACGAGTGCGCCCTGCTGCTCTAGACCATTTTTGCTGTAGCGAAATCTGAGCCGAGTTGGACTACGCCCAAATCAACCGATTTCGCTCTAGCCGAACAGGCCGATCAGCTCCCGCCCGGCCAGCACGCAGAACAGCAGGCCGCCCGCGATCAACATGGCGTTGGAGATCCAGCCGCTGCGCCACCCGGCCGGAGTGCGCGAGGAGTTGAGCAGCCAGATCAGGGTCAGGGCCAGGAACGGCATGAACAGGGCCCCGAGCGCGCCATAGGCGACGATCAGGCCGAATGGCCGGTCCATGAACAGCAGGGCCATCGGCGGGACGGTCAGCCACAGCAGGTAGCCTCGGAAGGCGGGGCTGCCTTCGCCCCTGGCCGAAGCGTCGTCGGCTCGGCCTCCCAGATGGGCCCAGAAGTCAGCGAACATCAGGCTGACTCCGTGCCAGACGCCGATCAGGGACGAGAAGCTGGCCGCGAAGAAGCCGACGAGAAACAGGGTTCCGACCACGTCGCCGAAGCGCTCGCGCAGGACGCCGTCGAGGTCGAGCAGGCCGCGGTCGCCGCGGGCGAGGGCGATGCCCGAGGCGTGGAGCAGCTCCGCCCCGACGATCAGCATGGCCACGACGAAGACGCCGGTGACGGCGTAGCCGACCCGGTTGTCCAGACGCATGACCCGCATCCAGGCCGGGCCGCGCCAGCCCTTTTCGCCGATCCAGTAGCCGTAGGCGGCCAGGGTGATGGTGCCGCCCACGCCCCCGATCAGACCGAGCGTGTAGAAGGCGGAACCCTCCGGCAGGGTCGGGATCAGGCCCCTCGCCATGGCGGGCAGGTCCGGCGCGACGATGACGGCCAGGCCGACCACGGTGACGAACATCACCGCCACCAGCGCCGTCATCAGCTTTTCGAACACCGGGTAGCGGTTGAACCAGACGAGGATCAGGCCGGCGACGCCGCAGACCATGGCCCAGGCCTTGAGGTCGAGGGCCATGGCCGTGCCGTCCAGCAGGGCCGCGAGCGGCAGGGCCGAGGCGGTCATGGCCGTCGCCCCGTAGACGAAGCCCCAGATGAGGACATAGACGCCGAAATAGACGCTGGCCCAGTTGAGCCGGCCGCCGAACCAGCCGGGTCCGAGGCTGGACCAGCCGTCGAAGATCGTCCGCCCGGACGCGAGCGACCACCGGCCGACCCCCTCGGCCAGCGAGATCTTCAGCAGCGTCCCGCCCACGGCCGCCCACAGCAGGGCGTACCCGAACATCGAGCCGGCCACGAGCGTCGCCACCAGATCGCCCGCCCCCACGCCGGTGGCGGCGGCGACGATGCCGGGCCCGATCAGCCGCCAGCGGGAGCCGGGGGCGGGTGTGGCGGCGGCGCTGACTTCATGGTTGTCTGTCATCCGCGCGCTCCTCTCCAGTCCACTAGAACTGACCGCTGGCCGTCGGAACGACCAGCCCGCGCGCGATAGCGTCGCGCGCGGCGACGACGTCCGGGCGCGTGAACGCGAGCGACAGGCGATCGGCGATGAATCGGTCGTAATCGGTGGCGCGCTGCTCGACGCCGTAGGTATGGAGAGCGCCAACGGCGCTGTCGGCCAGCTCGACATCGGCCAGCATGAGCAGGAGCGTTTCGGCGGCCCCGTCCACATCGCCGCGACAGGCCTGGGCTTCCACCCAGCTGATCGGCGCGTCGCGCCAGTTCTCCGCCATGTGTGCGAAGGCCGGGCCGGCGACTCGCGAATCCCCGAGGGCGGCGCCGGCGCAGGCGCGGACCTGCATCGCCTGCATCACGCCGAAAGGCGAGGCGGAGTCGGGCTGTAGCGATTTGACGGCCTCGATGGCGCGTTCGTTCTGGCCCGCCCGCAAGTAGAACCAGCCGAGGTTGATGGTCTGACTGACATTGACGCCGTCGCCTTCATCCCGCTTGGCCGCGATCTCCATCTGCGCGATGGCCTCGGCGGGGCGGCCGAGTTCCATCAGCAGACGGGCGCGGGTGTCCATCGTCCAGGTCAGTGAGGAGTCGTCCTCCGATCCCGCCGCGGGCGCCGGCAGCGCCAGGGTCTCTTCGGTAAAGGCGAGCGCGTCTTCGAACCGGCCGCGATCGAAGAGGTCCATCGCATAGGCGTTGCGGGTCTCGATATCGGCGCCGCGCTCCAACGCCTCGGCTTGCCGCGTCGACAGCTCGGCGTCGAGCACGGCGGCGATGTCCAGCCCGGCCATGCCGGCCGCGGCGCGCAGCTCGTCATAGCGACGCATCGCATGGAGATGGATCAGCCCGCTCGAACTTTCGACGCGCCCGACAAGCGGCACGGCCTCCTCCAGACGGTCGCGCCTGATCAGATCGTCCATCAGCCGGATCCACGTCCAGGTATCGTAGCGCTCGCGCCAGCCGGCCTCGAGAAGCGCGCGACGGAGATCGAAGCGGACGTCGGCGTCGACCTCGGGGTTGGACTCGAGCTGGATGACGAATGTGCCCGAGAGGTTGGGAACGGCCTCGGGACGCCGCTCGAGAAGCTGGATCCGGGCCCGGGCGGCGGCCGTCCGGTCGCCGCTTCGGGCATGGGAGGTGATTCGGGCGACCCCGACGTCGGTCGGCGCCCCCGGCCGCTCCGACGCCTCGATCAGATAAGGCAGGGCGGCGGCGTCCTGGCCCGCGCCGGAGTAGAGGAGCCCAAGGAGCACCGTGACGACGTTTCGCCGCTCGACGGGTTGGCTGGCGAACTCCGGATGATCCGCCACGGCCTTGGTCAGGACGAGCGCGGTCCCGGAATCGTGCGCCCGGATCGCCTCGCCGAGTTGGGACCAGAGCTGGTCGATGGACTTTTCGGGAACGATCTGGCGGGGAACCGCGACCGGATTGTCCTGAAACGCCGGCGCCGGTGCCGCGACCGACGCCACGGCGGATGTCAAAAGCAACTCAAGGATCATAGGCCCCTCCCCGAGACAGTTGGCCCGCTTGGCGGCGCCGTGACAAGAGGCGTCCGCGCCGGGGCGCACCGGGCAAAGGGATGAGACAGGACGAGATCAACCTCCCCTCCTCTCGAGGGGTCAGCTAGAGCTTGTCGATGACCAGCCTGCCCCTGAACGAGATCCTGATCCTCTTCGCCGCCCTTGTCGCGGCGGGGCTGGCGGGCGGGCTGATCGCCGGGCTGTTCGGCGTGGGCGGCGGGACGGTGATCGTGCCAGCCGTCTTCTACGCCTTCGAGGTGCTGGGGGTCGGGGGCGAGGCGAACCTGCATGTCGCGATTGGGACGTCGCTGCTGACCATCGTCGCGACCTCGTGGCGGTCGCTGCGGGCGCACCGGACGCACGGGGCCGTGGACGAAGCGAGCCTCACGACCTGGACGCCGTGGGTGGCGATCGGG
>JAAXIW010000134.1 GCA_012270135.1 Brevundimonas sp.
CCCCGCGCCCGACGGCCCGCCGTCGGCGCCGGTCGGCAGCCGCGCGCCCGAGCCGTCGCGGGGTGAGGAAGGCGGGCCGGCGCCGCAGGCCCCCGCCCGGACGGCGTCCGCCCCGGCAGCCTTCGGCCAGGGCTTCGGCGGCGCCGATGTCTCGGACGCCCTCGCCGCCACCGCGCCGCCGGACTTCGACGCCGGTCAGGACGATTTCGCCGCCGAAACCGATTTCGTCGATCCCCGCGCCCTGCGCGCCGCCGCCGCCCAGGGCCGGGCCTCGTCCACGCGTCAGGCCATAGACGCCGCCCGCGCCGCCATGGCCACGCCGGAAGAGGCGCCCCCGGCCCGCTCGGGCTTCGGCCTCAAGCGGGGCGGCAAGTCGCGGCTGCAGGAACGGCTCGACAAACAGGCCTCCAGAGGCGGCGACACGGTCCGCAAGGCGCTCGGCGCCTCGGCCGTGGCTGTGCTGCTGACCGCCGGCGGCGCGGTGGCCTTCGGCGAACTCACCGGCACGGGCGTCCGGCTGCCCATGCCCGGAGGCCTCGGCGGCGGCCCCGAGGCCCAGCCCCTCGCGGCCCTGGCCGTTGTTCCCGCCGAACCGTCGGCCGAGGACAAGGCTCGCGGCGCCGATCTCTACCGCCAGGCGATCGAATTGCTGGACGCCGACGACGCCGCCGGCGTCGACGCGCTGAAACAGGCCGCCGCCCTCGGCTTCGCGCCCGCCCAGCTGCATCTGGCCAGCCTCTACGAGAACGGCGCCGCCGGTCTGGCCGCCAGCCCGGCCGAGGCGCGCGTCTGGGTCCGCCGGGCCGCCGACGCCGGCGACGCCCGCGGCATGCACAATTACGGGATGTATCTGTTCGAGGGGATCGGAGGCGCGCGCGACCGGGGCGAGGCCATCGGCTGGCTGCTCAGGGCCGCCGAGGCCGGACTGGTCGACAGCCAGTTCAATGTCGCCAAACTCTACGAGACCGGGGACGAAGGCATTCAGCCGGACCTCCCGGAAGCCTACAAATGGTACCTGATCGCCGCGCGCGCCGGGGATGGCGACGCCCAGTCGGCGGTCGAACGGTTGCGGACCGGCCTGCCGCCGGCGGAGCGCGGCGCGGCGCGGGCCGCCGCCGACGCCTTCCAGGTCGAGCCGCTCGCCTGATCTAGCCTTTTCGGCGCATTCGGTGGCGGCAGCCGCGGCGTGCGTATAGGACACCCTCACCGTCGCCTTTCCGGCGCCTAGCCTCAGTTCCAGCCGAAGGCGCGTCCTTTGGATATCTATCTGCCGATCGCCGAGGTTTCGGTGAACTGGCCGCTCCTGGTCCTGCTGGGAGCGGTGGTTGGATTCATCTCGGGCCTGTTCGGGATCGGCGGCGGCTTCCTGATGGCCCCGATCCTGATCTTCCTCGGCATCCCGCCCCCCGTCGCCGTGGCCAGCCAGGCCAGCCACGTCGTGGCCTCCTCGACCTCGGGGGTGATCAGCTACACCAGTCAGAAGGCGGTCGACTATCGCATCGGCGGCGTCATGGCGGCCGGCGGCGTGCTCGGCGCCCTGGGCGGGGTCGAGCTGTTCCGCTATCTGCTGCTGCTGGGCCAGGCGGATCTCGTCGTGGCCCTGTCCTACCTCCTGTTCCTCGGCGCCATCGGCATCCTGATGCTCTACGAGAGCCTCGGTCAGATTCTCCGGCGCGTTCGGGGCGAGGTCACGCCGCACAAGGAGCGCCGCCGCCCGCTGTGGCTCTACGGCCTCCCGTTGCGCATGCGTTTCCCGCGATCGGGTCTGTACATCAGCGCCATTCCGCCCTTCGCCCTCGGCGCCTTCGCCGGAGTCCTGTCGGCGATCATGGGCGTGGGCGGCGGCTTCATCCTCGTGCCGGCCATGCTCTACATCCTGCGCATGAAGGCCAGCGTCGTGGTCGGCACCAGCCTGCTCCAGATCATCATCACCACCGCCATGACCACCGTCCTGCAGGCGGGACGGAACCAGACCGTCGACATCGTCCTCTCGATCATCCTGCTGCTCGGGGGGGTCGTCGGCGCCCAGTACGGCGCCCGCTGGTCGGGCCGCTTCCGGGCGGAAGAGCTGCGCGCCGTCCTCGGGCTGATCGTGTTGCTGGTCGGCATCCAGATGGGGCTGGAGCTGTTCGTCCGGCCGTCCGACCTGTTCGGCTTCGCACCGGGGGTGGCCGAATGATCCAGGCCCTGCCTCCGCCCCCGCCCGCCGTCGAGGCCCCGGCGCCCGAACGGTCGGCCGCCACCCAGGAGCGGCTGCGGGTCGCCGCCGCCCTGACCGACGCCCGGGTCAGCGTCGACTCGGGCTTCAGCGGCGCCTCCATCGTCCTCTATGGCGCGGTGTTCAATCCGGGCGACGACCCGACCGACGTCGTGGTCGTGGTGCGCGGCCCCGACGCCCCCGTCCGCCTCGTCAAGAAGACCCGCAACATGGGCGTCTGGCTGAACAGCCGCCCGGTGGTGTTCGAGGGCGCGCCCGGCTTCTACATGACCGCCTCGACCCGGCCGCTCGGCGACATCGCCGATTTCGGCGACCTGCGCCGCCTTGGCGTCGGGGTCGATCACCTGCGCATCAACGCGCCGGACGAGAGCCGCGTCGTCACCCGTTACGGCGTGCGGGACGTGGTCATCAGCCGCCTCGGCGAGGACTACCTTGACTGGCGCCGGGCGGTGATCCGGCTGCGCGAGGCGGCGGCCCTCTACAACACCGACCCGGAGGGCGTCCGTTTCGTCGACCGCGGCCTGTTCCGCGCCGAGATCGAACTCCCTGCCGTCGCCCCGACCGGCCAGTATTTCGCCGAGGTCTGGCTGTTCCAGGACGGCGATCCCGTCTCGGTCTCCAACCTCACCCTTACGGTCGAGAAGGTCGGCATCGAACGCGACATCTTCGAGTTCGCCCACAATCGTCCGTGGACCTACGGCATCCTCTGCGTGCTGCTCGCGGCCTTCACCGGCTGGGCGGCCAGCCGCGTCTTCCGCCGACAGTAGGTCCCGCCTGTCGGCTGGAGGGACGCCGGTCCGGCTCAGCGGGCCGCGAACTCGCTCAGGGCGTCCAGCACCGCGCGGTTCTGGTCCTCGGTGCCGATCGTGATGCGCAGGGCTTCGGGCAGGCCGAAGCCGACGACCGGGCGGACGCTGACCCCCGTCCACTTCAGATAGGAGGGCGCCCCCGGCGCCTGTTCGGCGTCGCGGCCGCGGACCAGCACGAAATTCCCCGCCGACGGCAGCACCTCGAAGCCGAAGCCGCGGATGGCCTGGGTCATGCGCGGCCGCCAGGTGTGGATCAGATCGCGCGAGGCCTGCTGGTGCGCCTCGTCGCCCAGCGCCGCCACGGCCGCCTCGATGCCCGGCACCGAGACGT
>JAAXIW010000051.1 GCA_012270135.1 Brevundimonas sp.
GGATCGCCGCCACCGTGATCGCCGGGATCGCCGTCGGCGGGTGGATGCTGACCCGACCGGCTCCCGCCCCGACGGACAGCGCTCCCGCCGCGGCGCTGCTGGCCGGGACATCGTCCACCGCCCCGACCGCGACCGCGGGCGAAGCCGCGCCGCCGGTCGAAGCCGCGCCGCCTGTCGAAGCCGCGCCGCCCGCCGCTCGACCCGCGCCGGTCACCACCGAGCGGGCGGCGCCTCCGCCGGCGGCTCTGAGCCGACCGACTCCGGCGGAGGCTGCGCCCGTCGCGACGCCCGAGCCCGCGCCGCCGCCGGTCGCCGCCCCGGTCGAGCCCCGCATCGAGATCGTTCCGGCCGCGCCGGCGGGTCCGCCGCCGACCTCGGCCGAGCGTCCGCCCTCGGACCCGGACGCGCCGATCGCGACCCGGCCCCAGCCGCTCGAGACGCCCGCCGACTAGGCGCTCTTCACAGTGAGATAGCCGCGCTCCACCATGCGGCGCAGACCTTCATAGGCCTCGGCCAGTTCCTCATAGGCCGTCCGGGCCGCGGTCAGCCGGGCGATCTGGTCGGCGGTGAAGGGCGCGCCGGATTCGCTCTGGCGCAGGGCCTCGGTGACCCATTTCGCGCGCGCCGTGGCGGTCTGCACCGCCAGGCGCTGGAACACCGCCGCGTCGAGGCCGGGCAGGGCGGCGGCGATCACCTCGCGGTTGGCGATGAAGGCCGAATAGTCGATCTGCTCGAGCAGCCCGCGCAGCCGGCGCTGTTCCTGAGGATCGGTGTCCTGCGGTTCGAAATGGTCCCGCTGGCGACGGTAGGTGGAGGTCTGGATGGTCGACATCACGCCGCTCCAATGGTGGTCGTGACAGAGGGTGCGCCGCGCCGATTAACGAGGGGTTGCGGCGGCGGGCTTGCCGCGGGGCCGAAACCCGGTTGATCTGGGGTCCCGGACCGTCGATCGGTCGATCCAGGAGGACTGACCATGTCGCTGATCCTGTGGTCCCACCCCTATTCCGCCTACGGCCAGAAGGCGCTCATCGCCCTCTACGAACTGGGGCTGCCGTTCGAGGCCAGGCTGGTCGACTTCGCGGACGAGTCGGTCATGGCCGAGTTCCGGGCGCTGTCGCCCTTCGCCAAAATGCCGGTGCTGATCGATACGGCGGCGGGGCGGACCCTCCATGAATCCAGCATCGTCATCGAATATCTGGACCGGGCGGCCGGCGGCGGACGGCTGATCCCGACCGGTCCGGAGGCGGCGCTGGAAACCCGCTGGGTCGACCGCATCATCGACACCTATGTCGGCGCGCCGATGAACCGGATCATCTTCCATCGGCTCGGCCGCGCCGGCCCTCCGCCGCCGGAGGCCGTCATGGCGCTCGACGCGAACGAGATCGCCACCGCATGGGATCTGCTGGAACGCCGTCTCGGCGATGGCCGCGAGTGGGGCGCGGGGAAGACCTTCACCCTTGCGGACTGCGCCGCCGCCCCGATTCTGACCTATGCCCGGCGGCTGGTGCCGTTCGGAGAACGGCCACGTCTCAAGGCGTATCACGCGCGGCTGGCGGCCCGGTCGTCGTTCCTGCGCGCCCTCGAAGACGCGGCCCCGTTCGGCGATCTGATGCCGGCCCCGCCGGCGGTGGACTAGTCGCGGTCAGCCGTGGGCGACGTCCAGCGCCCTCGTGCCGCCGGGCGTCGCGGCCACCTCGAGCAGTTTCAGGCGGAAGATCAGCACGCTGTTGGGCGGGATCTCGCCGCCGCTGTCCTCGCCGTAGCCCAGCGCCGGCGGGATGTAGACCAGCCACTCGTCGCCGACCGTCATATGCTGAAGGGCGTCGCGCATCCCCGGAATGATCGATCCCGAGATGCCCTCCTCGATGGTGAAGACGGCCGGCTGCCCCCGTACGAATGAGCTGTCGAAGACGCTCCCGTCCATCAGCGAGCCCTCATAGTCGACGCGGACCAGATCGTTGCCGTCCGGCCGTTCGCCCCCGGGCGGGCCTGCCTGCAACACCTTGTACTGCACCCCGGACGGCAGGCTCCGGACCCCGTCCGCCCTGGCGTTGGAGGACATGAAGAACTCCGCCGCCCGCAGGTTCGCGGCCGCATCCCCATCGACCCCGGGGGGCGGCTCGCGCCCACAGGCCCCGAGCGCCGCCGTCATCGCCAGCACGGCCGCCGTCCTAGCCCATCCGTAGCGCATATCCCGCCTCTTCCAGTGCGTGTCTGATTTCGTCCGCGTGGGCCTCGCCGCGCGTCTCGACCATGATGTCGAACTCCGCGCCCTTGGCCGGCACGTCCAGCGCCAGGCGGTTGTGGACCACGTCGATGATGTTGCCGCCGAGGCCGCCGATCACGGCGCTCATCCTGGCCAGCATGCCGGGGCGGTCGTCGCCGAGGATGCGGTAGACGACCAGCCGCTTCTCGCGCACCAGTTCGCGGTTCAGGACCACGGCCAGCATTCGCGAGTCGATGTTGCCGCCGCACAGCGCCAGCCCGACCTTCATGCCCCGGAAACGTTCGGGGGCGGCCAGAAGCGCGGCCAGCCCGCCCGCTCCCGCGCCTTCAGCCACGGTCTTTTCCAGCGTCGCGTAAAAAGCCACCGCCTTCTCGAAGTCGGCCTCCTCGCAGACGACTACGTCCTCGACCAGCGGGTCTGCGAGCGCGAAGGGGATGTCGCCGACGGCCTTGATGGCGATGCCCTCGGCGATGGTCTGGCCGCCGCATTTCGGCGTCTCCCCCCGGCGGCGCGCCGAGAAGGACGGATACATGGCCGCCTCGACCCCGAAGATGCGCACCGACGGCTTCAATCCCTTGGCGGCGATGGCCGTGCCGGCGATCAGTCCCCCGCCGCCGATGGGTATGATCAGGGCCTCGAGGTCCGGCGCGTCCTCCATGAACTCCAGGCCGCAGACGCCCTGACCCGCCACGATGCCGGCGTCGTCGAAGGCCGAGACGAAGACGAATCCCTCCTCGTCGCGCAGTCGGTGGGCCTCTTCGGTCGAGCCGGAGAAATCGAAGCCCTTGATGACCACGGTGGCGCCATGCGCCCGCGTGCCGTCGGCCTTCACGAAGGGGGTGCCCTCGGGCATCACGATGGTCACCGGAACGCCCAGCCGGCCGCCGTGATAGGCCAGCGCCTGGGCGTGATTGCCCGCCGAGGCCGCCACCACGCCTCGCCGGCGCTCGTCCGGCGTCAACTGCAACAGCCGGTTGAGGGCGCCGCGCTCCGTGAAGCTGCCGGTGGAATGCAGGCCCTCGAGTCTAACGGCGAGCAGGCTCGCCGCTGCCTGGATCGTGCGGGGCACGAAGAACGCCGGGTAGTCATCCGGCCCCCCCGCGCACGCCCGCGCGGCCAGGTGGTCCAGC
>JAAXIW010000083.1 GCA_012270135.1 Brevundimonas sp.
CGCGCCGTCTACGAGCCCTACCGCGACGGGCTGGCCGAACGCGAGGCGCCGGAATGGCAGCCCGAGCCCGACTGGAGCTATTCCAACCGCTGGCTGTCGGCCCTGACCATCGACCCGGACGTGACCGGCTTCACCGCCTCTGAGGTGATCCGTCGGCTGGGCGAGGAGATGATCGAGGCCCGTCCGGTGTGGAAGCCGATGCATCTGCAGCCGGTCTTCGCCCACTGTCGCCATTTCCCGCACGGCAACGAGCCCGTCTCTGACCGCATCTTCGAGCGGGGCGTCTGCATGCCATCCGGCTCGAACATGAGCCCGGGCGAGATCGCGCGGGTCGTCGACGCCATGCGCGGCATCTTCAAGGGCCGCTGACGCCATGAAGCGGGCCTTCGATTTCATCATGGCGCTGGGAGCGCTGGTTGTCTTCGCCCTGCCGATGCTGGCCGTGGCCGTTGCTGTGCGGGTCACCTCGAAGGGACCGGCGATCTACTGGTCCGATCGCGTGGGACGGGACAACAGGCTGTTCCGGATGCCGAAATTCCGCTCGATGCGGATCGATACGCCGGCGGTGGCCACTCACCTGCTCAGCGACACCACGGCCTGGCTGACACCCATCGGCGGCTTCCTGAGGAAGAGCAGCCTCGACGAGCTGCCGCAGCTTTGGAGCATTCTCGTCGGCCATATGTCGATCGTCGGCCCGCGCCCGGCCCTGTTCAACCAGGACGACCTGATCGCCCTGCGCACCGAGCACGGCGTGCACCGCCTGCGCCCCGGACTGACCGGCTGGGCCCAGGTCAACGGACGCGACGAACTGCCGATCCCGGAGAAGGTCAAGCTGGACGTCGAATACCTTCAGAACCGCGGCTTCGGCATGGACCTGAAGACCATCTGGCTGACGATCGGCAAGGTCGTCCGGGCCAAGGACATCTCGCACTAGCCGCCGCGTGGGCGGGCCTCAGGCGCGGCGAAGGGGCAGGACAGAGCCGGGCGTCTCGTCCGAGGACACCGCCCGCACCCTGGCCAGGATCTCGAAGATCAGGGCGCGGGTTTCAGCCGAATCGCCCGAACGCGCGACCTTCTCCAGCTTTTGGACCGTGTGCTCGGTCATCCGGGCGCCCTGGATGCGGTCGGTGACGCACATCAGGCTCTGGCCGCACATCGCCGAGACCTCGCTGGAATCGACCAGCTCCTCGAACAGCTTCTCGCCGGGGCGCAGGCCCGTGACCTCGATCTCGATGTCGCGGCCGGGCGTCTTGCCCGAGAGTTCGATCAACTGGCGGGCCAGATCCATGATGCGGACCGGCTTGCCCATGTCGAGCACGAAGACGCCCAGCGGACCGTCCGGCTGATGGGCCGAATGGGCTGTGGCGTGCAGCACCAGCTGCACCGCCTCGGGGATTGTCATGAAATAGCGCTCGATGTCGGGATGGGTCACCGTCACCGGACCGCCGCGTTCGATCTGGGCGCGGAAGGTCGGCACCACGGACCCGGCCGAACCCAGCACGTTGCCGAAGCGCACGACGCTGAAGCGGGTGTCGCCCGCGCCGGTCTGCTGCGCCCGCACCACCGCCTCGGCCAGCCGCTTGGTCGCGCCCATGACGTTCGGCGGATCGACGGCCTTGTCGGTCGAGATGAAGACCATGTGCTTGACGCCGGCGGCATTGGCCGCCTCGGCCACATTCCAGGTGCCGACGACATTGGTCAGGACGCTCTCGCACGGATGTCGCTCCATCAGCGGCACGTGCTTCAGGGCGGCGGCGTGGAACACCACATCCGGACGTTCATCGCCGAAACAGTGGTTGAGCAGGGCCCGGTTGCGGACATCGTGCAGATATTCGTGACGCGACAGGGTCGGCCAGCGGTCCCCGATCTCCTGGTCGATCTTGAACAGGCCGAATTCGGAGTTGTCGAGCATCGCCAGATGGCCGCAGCCGAGGCTGGCGACCTGACGGCAGATCTCCGAACCGATCGAGCCGCCGGCCCCGGTCACCAGCACCCGCCGCCCGGCGACCAGCGCCCGCAGCGGCGCATCGTTCAGACGCACCGGCGGCCGGGCGAGCAACTCCTCCAGTTTGAATTCGCGCATCGCGTGGTCGTCACCGGCGCCGCCGACCTCGACCAGACTGGGCGTGCGCAGCAGTTTCACGCCTCGCGAGCGGAGTTGGCCGAGCCGATCGACGCCGAAATCGGCCGGGGTGATGGAGTCGTCGAGGAAGACGATGGCCGGCTCCGCCCCGCGGCTGGCGTAGTCCTCCAGCGCTTCGGCGGCCGACCTGGCTCCGGACAGGACCTTGACCCCCCGCAACTCCCGCGCGGCCGCCCCGGCCGCGTCGGTGAGGATCCCGGCCGGCCGATAGTCGTCGTCGCTCCGCGACAGTTCTCGCAGGAAGGTGTCGGCCCGGTCCATGCCCCCCACCAGGATCAGCGGCGTCCGCTCGTCCTGCTTGCCGAGGAAGGGGACCAGGCTCTTCAGGGCCTCCCGGTCGTGGACGATCCGTCGCGCCAGGACCAGCGTCAGCGTCATCACGATGTCGAGCACGGGCAGGATCAGCAGGGCGGTCCGCGGCAGGGACGCGCCCCGCTCGAGGAAGAAGTTGAAGGCGAGGAAGATGAAGGCCGACAGGACCGACGTCCGCACGATCGGACCGATGTCGACGATCGACACATAGCGCCAGAGCGCCCGGTCGGTGCGGAACACCAGATCCAGCGCCAGGCCGAGCACCGCGAAGGCCAGCGCATGCGGCCAGGCGGCGGCGGCGGCTTGGAGGACGGCGGCCGGAGCCAGCCCACCGCCGGCGACAAGATGATAGGCTCCGATGACGGCGGCGACGCGGATGCCCGCGCGCGCCGCCATTTTCAGTCCCCGGATCAATAATGCGCCTGCGATGCCCAAGTCAGTCTCGCCGTCGATTCCGCCCTGCCCCTTGCGTCGCTCGCAGTATATCAGCGGGCGATCTCAGTAGGATGACGAGATCAAACGGTCCTTTCACTACAATGCCGCCCGGATGGAACCGGCTCAGGCTCCCCCTGCGGCATCCCCCGAACGGCCTCAAATCGTCAAAAGCCGAAAAAGTTCCGGCCTCTTAGACCGTTCCGGCCGAAGTGTCACCCACAAGCACCTCTCAAGCGTAACACCGATCTCCAAGAGTATACATCCGGCCGAAAACCATCTCGGAAAGCATGATTTCTTGAGTGAGCCGCCCCGGCGGGAAACCGGTTACCCGACCACGCTCGCGCAGGGCGAGACGCGGGAGCCTCAAGACGCTAGAACACCCGTCAACCGAGCGTCGGGCGGGGGAAAGATGACGATCTATCCGGTGATCATGTGCGGGGGGGCCGGTTCGCGTCTGTGGCCCGCCTCGCGTCCCGGACGGCCCAAGCAGTTTCTCGCTCTCGCCGGAGACCGGTCCCTGTTCCAGGACACCGTGCTCCGGGTCGCGCCCCTGGCCGCCGACGGGCGCGTCATTGTCGTGGCCGGAGCGCGTCACGCCGACGCCGTCGCCGCCCAGCTGGCCGAGGTGGACGTCGAGGCGACGGTGTTGCTCGAACCGGAAGCCCGGGATTCCGCTCCGGCCATGGCCGCCGCGGCGGCCTGGATCCAGCACCTCGACCCGCAGGGCGTCGCCGCGATCGTGGCGTCGGATCACCACATTCCCGACGGCGAGGCGTTCCGCGAGGCGGTTCGAATCGCGGCGGCGGAAGCTGGCCGCGGCCGGATCGTCACCCTGGGCGTCAAGCCGACCTCGCCCGCTTCGGCCTATGGCTACATCTGCCCGGAGGGGCCGGGCCTGGCCCCGGTCAGCCGGTTCGTCGAAAAGCCGGACCCCGAAACGGCCGCGCGCTACGTCGCCGAGGGTTTTCTGTGGAACAGCGGCAACTTCATCGTCGGCGCGCGGACGCTGATGGACGAGCTGGCGATCCACGCACCCGCCATCGCCGAGCACGCCCGCGCCTCCCTTCCCGCCGACGCCGGGGCCGGGCCGGTCGTCCGGCTGACCGGGGCCTTCCGTTCGGCTCCGAAAATCTCGATCGACTACGCCGTCATGGAGAAGAGCGGGCGAACCTCGGTGTTGCCGGTGCATTTCGCCTGGTCCGACGTCGGAGCCTGGGATTCGGTGCTGGAAACCGGTCGGGGTCAGGCTGGACGCCACATCGGATTGGACAGTGAAGGCTGCCTGGTTCGGGCGCCCGAGGGGATGGTCGCCGCCACGCTGGGCGTGTCGAACCTCGCCGTGATCGTCGAACATGACGCGGTGCTGGTCTGCGCCCTCGACCGGGCCCAGGAGGTCAAGGCCGTCGTCGACCGGGTCAAGGCCGAGGCGCCGACCCACGCTGACATCCCCGAGCGACGCGAACCGGCGGCCTTCGTCCGGTTCGGCGACTGGATGCGCACCGCCGCCCTGCCGCTGTGGACCACCCTCGGCGTCCATGAAGACGGCGCCTTCGTCGAGGCCCTGACCCTCGAGGGCCGGGTGAGCGAAGCGCGGCGCCGGGCGCGCGTGCAGAGCCGGCAGGTCTTCGTTCTGTGCCGGGCCGGGGCGCTCGGATGGAGCGGACCCTGGCGGCGCACGGTCGAGACCGGGCTGGAACGCTTTCTCGACGGCTACCTCCGTCCCGACGGGGCCGTCCGCAACGCACTCAACACCGACGGGACGGTGCTCGACGACACGGCGGTGCTCTACGAGCAGGCCTTCGCCCTGCTGGCGCTGGCGACCGCCCACGCCGCCGGCGTCCTTCCCGACCGCTGCGAGGTCCAGGCCCGCATGATGCTGGACCGGCTTGAGGCGGAACGTCCGTCCGCCGGCGGTTGGCGCGAGGTCGGGGATCACCCGTTCCAGGCCAACGCCAACATGCATCTGTTCGAGGCGGCCCAGGCGTGGGAGGCTCGCGGGGTCGACGACCGCTGGGGCGGCGTCGCCGACAGGATCGCGGATCTCGCCCTGACCCGGCTGATCGACCGCGAAGGCGGCTTCCTTCGCGAGTTCTTCGACGCTGACTGGCGTCCGGCTTCGGGGGAGGACGGCCGGCTGGTCGAACCCGGGCACCAGTTCGAGTGGAGCTGGCTGCTGTCCCGCCACGCCCTGGCGCGCGGGGACGAGCGAATCATGGCCGCGGCGAAACGGCTCTACGTCCACGGCCTGCGCGGCGTCGATCCCCGGCGCGGGGTCGCGATGGATCAGCTGGACGACGATCTGAACGTCCGCAGCGAGGGCGCCCGCCTGTGGCCCCAGACGGAATGGCTGCGCGCGGCCCTCGCCATGACGGCGCTGGCGGAAGGCGACGAACGGCAGGAACGCCTCGCCGACGCCGGCAGGGCCATGCGCGCCCTGAACCGCTATCTGCGCCCGAACGGGACCTGGCGGGACAAGCTTCGCGGCGACGGCGGCTTCGTCGACGAGCCCGCCCCCGCCAGCTCGCTGTATCACATCATGGGCGCCTTCGACGAAGTCTGTGCGGCGACCCGGGACGGTCTGATCGCCGACGGACCCGTTGGCCTGGAATAAGCCTCTGAACCAACCGTCACGATTCGCGTTCAGGATGTCCGGCGGGGGCCGGGCTTCATCCCCTGTTCACCGGCGACGGCGTCCTCTAGAGACGCTTCCGGATGCGAGACTGACGTGATCGATCTGCACTGCCACATCCTGCCCGGCATAGACGACGGGGCGCCCGACCTCGCCACCTCGCTCGAGATGGCGCGGATGGCCGTGGCCGACGGCATCACCGTCACCGCCTGCACGCCCCACATGATGCCGGGCTATTACGAGAACACCTCCGACGGCGTACGCGCGGCCGTGGCCGCGTTGCAGGCCGAGCTCGACCGGGCCGACATTGCCCTCCGTCTCGTCACCGGCGCCGACGTGCACCTTGTCCCGGGTCTGGCGTCCGGCCTGCGCGACGGCTCCAAACTGACCCTCGCCGACAGCCGTTATTTCCTGTTCGAGCCGCCCCATACCACCGCGCCGCCGCGCATGGCCGAGGCGGTGTTCGACTGTATGGCGGCCGGTTTTCACCCGTTGATCACCCATCCCGAACGGTTGCGCTGGATCGAGGATCACTACGATCTGATGGCGCAACTCGCCGACGCCGGAGCGTGGATGCAGATCACCGCCGGGTCCGTCACCGGCCGCTTCGGCAAGCGCACCCGGTACTGGGCGGAGCGGATGCTGGACGAAGGCATCGTCCATATTCTCGCCACTGATGCGCATAACCTGCGAAGCCGCTCGCCCGTGCTCTCCGAGGCGGTCGAGGCGGTGACCGGCAGGCTCGGGGAACAGGCGGCGAAAGACATGGTGTTGACCCGACCCCTCGCCGTGCTCGAAAACGCTACGCCCGCCTCGGCTCCCGCCGCGATCGGCGCCCCCCGTCAGGCCTCGCGGCCCGGCTTCTTCAAACGGCTGTTCAAGGCCGCCTGAGTTTCAAGGTATTGTCGCCCATGATGCGCGCCCTTTCGCTGGTCCTGATCGCCTCGGCCACCCTGCTCGCCGCCTGCACCGGCGGGCCGAAGATGGACATCAGTCAAATGACGGCGGCCCAGCCGGTCGACCTGCCGACCAGCATGGTCCCGACCGCGCAACAGGCGGAATACCAGATCGGCGTCGGCGACAAGCTCGCCCTGCGCGTCTTCCAGGTGCCGGACCTGTCGTTCGACGAACTGACCGTGGACACCTCGGGCAACATCCAGATGCCGCTGATCGGTGCGGTCCGCGCCTCCGGCCTGACCTCGGGTCAATTGTCCGCCGCCGTCGCCGAGCGTCTCAGCACCCAGTATCTGCGCGACCCGCAGGTCACCGTCACAGTCACGGAGGCCGCCAGCCAGAAGATCACTGTCGACGGCGCCGTGACCAAGCCGGGCGTCTACACGATGCGCGGCACGACCTCGCTGCTGCAGGCCGTCGCCATGGCCGAGGGGCCCAGCCGGGTCGCGGACCTGACCAAGGTCGCGGTCTTCCGCACCATCGACGGCCAGCGTTCGGTGGCGCTGTTCGACCTCGCCGCGATCCGGCAGGGCCGCGCCGAGGATCCGAGGGTGCTGGGCGACGACATCATCGTGGTCGACACCTCGCGGATGAGCGCCACCATGCGCGAACTCATCAACGCCCTGCCCGCCCTGTCGATCTTCCGCCCGTTCTGATCCTTGCGGACCTCCGCACGCCTGATCGCCGCCGCGACGTTGGGCCTGGCTCTGGCCGGGGCGGGGTGCGGCCATCCCGCGCCCGACGCCGGCGCCGCCCTGTTGCAGGACGCCCCGTCGGTGCGGCTGGACCGGCTGACCGATCTCGACGCGCGGGTCGCCGAGGTGGCGTGGACGCTCGCCCTGGCCAACGCCGACCTTTGCCCGGTCAACCGCCAGCGCGCGGGCTGGACCCTCCAGTCGGCCGGCCAGTACGGGGCCGAGCTCCGGCCGCTCGCCGAGGCCCGCTATGGATTGGCGGGCGATCTGCCGGGCGTGCTGGCGGCTCCGGCCGGCAGTCCAGCAGCCGAGGCCGGGCTCGCGCCCGGGGATCTGATCCTGTCGGTCAACGGCCAGCCCCTCGCCGAAGGACAGGCGAACTCCGAAGAATCCTATGACGGGCTGCAGGCCAATGCGGCGATCCTGGACAGCGCCCTGGCGCGGGGGCCGGTCCAACTGACGGTCCGGCGCGGCGGCGCTGAGCGCGCGGTCACCGTGCGTCCCGTCTCCGCCTGCGCCTATCCCACCCAGATCGAGGTCACCGGCTCCTTCCGCAGCCGGACGGACGGGCGGCACATCTTCATTTCGGACGGCATGGCCAATCTGGCGCTGAACGAGGATCAACTGGCCTTCGTACTGGCGCATGAACTGGCCCACGCCGTGCTCGAGCATCGCACCCAGCCCGACGTGGTGGGCGTGCGCGGCGGACTGAACTGGGCCATCTCGATGCGGCGCGGCCTCTCCCTGTCCTCCGAGGCCGATGCGGACCGGATGGGCCTGTTCCTCGTGGCGAGGGCCGGCTTCGATCCGGACCGCGCCGTCGAATTCCTCAGCCGCTGGGAAACGGTCGACGAAGGCGCGCGCGGCCCCCAGATCAACACCGGGGGAATCTATGAATCCGCCGCCGGCCGACGGCGGGCTCTGGGCCCTGTTCTGCAGGATATTGCCGCCCGCAAGGCCGCCGGGCGGGCGCTCATTCCGTAGGCTGCACGCGCCGCCGGCGCATCCACGCCAGCCCGACAAGGCCGGCGGCGATCCCGACGGCGTCGGCGACGACATCCCATGCGTCCGCGTCCCGGCCGATCTGCGGCAGGCCCTGCGCCAGTTCGATGCCGACGCCCGCCGCCAGCATGATCAGGACGAGGGCGACCCGCGACAGCTCCGGCCACCCGCGCCCCGCCAGAAACGTGAGCAGGAGAAAGGCCGCTGCGTGATTGGCCTTGTCCCACGGCAGCCCGCTTTCGAGCCCGGCGGCAGGCCGCAGGGCCAGCCAGGCGATGGCGATCGACCACCCAAGCGTAGCCGTACGGAACAGGCGCCGGTGGGGCTCGTTTCCCGATTCCGGTCCGGTGCGATTCGCGCGTGTCATGGAACTGGGTTAACGTCTCCGGGGAGGGAAGGGACGATGTCGATACAAGGCACAGATGGACTGGACCAGTCCCGGGCCCCGCGCCGCAGGCGGCTCGCGCCGTCGCCGTTCACCGCGCGCACCGCGGGCCTGTACAGCGAAGTGGTCTGGGATCGAAGCTGGGCGACGCCCTCGTCAGGGACACGATCCGTCGCGACCCAGGCCGATCGTCAGCGCCCGCCATCGGAATAGCCCCCGGCTTGACCTCCGGGAGACCCCCGCCGACAAGAACCGGGCGCGGACGTGACCGTCTTTCACGGCGGAATTCGTGTGCGCCCGACGAGGCTTTGCGATATCAGCCTCAACCTGACGTGACCGGCGGCTCGGGCCGCTAACGTATGAGCGACTGTATGATGCTTGGCGATCCCTCCTCCGCCGACGACCGCAACCCGCGCGCGGGGCGCGCGAGCGCCGGCTTCGGCGATGCGGCATTCAACGACGGACCGACGACCGCCTGGGCCGAGGAGCCGCAGGAACAGGCCGCCTTCGATCTCGCCGTCTACTGGCGCCTCGCCCTCAAGCACCGGATTCTGATCCTCGGCTGCTTCCTCGGCGCGCTTGCCATCGGCGCAGCCCTGACCCTGCTGATGACGCCGATCTACACGGCGACGACAACCCTGCAGATCGATCGTGAGGCGGCGCGCGTCGTCACCACAGAGGATGTGACGCCCCGCGAAAACATGGTGATGGGCGAGGAATTCTTCCAGACCCAGTATGGCCTGCTCCGCAGCCGATCGCTCGCCGAGCGGGTCGTGGAAAGCCTCGGACTCGCCAGCTCGGACCAGGCGCTGGCCTCGCTGGGCGTCGAACCGCCGGCGCGCAACGGGACCGCCGCCGCCCAGGCCGAACGCCGCCGGGCCGTCGCGCTTGAGGCTGTGCGGGACGGCCTCGGGGTCACCCCCGTGCGAGGCTCGCGCCTGGTCGCTGTCAGTTTCGACAACCCGGACCCCGTCGTGGCTGCGCGTGTCGCCAACGCCTTCGCCGAGAATTTCATCCAGTCCAACCTGGATCGGAAATACGAGAGCTCCTCCTACGCGCGGGAATTCCTCGAAGAGCAGATCGCCCAGACGAAGGGCCGCCTCGAGGAAGCCGAGCGCCAGCTGGTCGCCTACGCCGCCAACCAGCAGATCATCAACGTCGGCTCGGACGAGAACGAGGAGGGCGGCAGCACCCAATCGCTCGCCTCGAACAACCTCGTCGCCCTGAACAGCGCCCTGGCCTCGGCCCGCGCGGCCCGGGTCGCCGCCGAGGAGAAGTGGCGTTCGGCGCGCACCACCTCGCTCATGACCCTGCCGGAAGTGTTGCAGAACCCCTCTGTACAGCGGCTCAGCGAACAGCGGGCGCAGCTGGATTCCGAGTACCAGCAGAAGCTGAGCGTCTACCAGGAAGACTATCCGGAGATGGTCCGCCTGCGGGCCCAGATCACGGAGATCGACGGCCAGATTCAGGCCCTGGCGGCCAACATCCGCAGCTCGATCCAGAGCCAGTACGTGATCGCCGCCAATCAGGAACGGTCGCTGCAGGCCCAGGTGAACGGCCTGAAGGGCGATGTCCTCGACCTTCGCGACCGCTCGATTCAGTACAACATCCTGCAGCGGGAGCTCGACACCACCCGGGCGATGTATGAGACGCTTCTGCAGCGCTACAAGGAAATCGCCGTCACCGGCGATGTCGTGGCCAACAACATCTCGGTCGTCGACAGCGCCCGGCCGCCGGCGGAGCCGTCCAAGCCCGACCTGCTGATCAACCTGGCGCTCGCGGCCCTGTTCGGCCTGGGTCTCGGCGTCGTCGCCGCCCTGGTGCTGGAAGCGCTCGACGAGACATTGGCCACCCCGGACGACGTCGAGAAGAAACTCGGCGTGCCGGTGCTGGGCGTCGTTCCGTTGCTGGACAAGGGCCAGACCACGTCCGCGGCGCTCGCCGACATCCGGTCCGGGTTCTCCGAGGCGTATTACTCGCTCCGGACAGCCCTGCAATTCTCCACGCCGGACGGGGCGCCGAGCAGCATGCTGGTGTCCAGCGCCCGCCCGGCGGAAGGCAAGTCGACCACCGCCTATGCGGTGGCGCTCAACCTCGCCCGGGTCGGCAAGCGGGTGCTGCTGATCGATGGCGACCTGCGCAACCCGTCCATGCATCGGGTGGTCGGGGTCGAGAACGAACGCGGCATGAGCAATCTGCTTTCGGGCTCGTCCGACCTGCAGAGCGTCGTCCAGCGCACGCGCCAGGACAATCTGTTCTTCATCCCCTGCGGCCCGCTGCCGCCCAATCCGGCCGAACTTTGGGGCAGCGACCGCCTGCGCCAGTTCCTCGTCGAGGCCCGGACCAGCTTCGACCACGTCGTCGTGGACGGACCGCCGGTGCTTGGATTCGCGGACGCGCCGCTGCTCGCGGCCAGCGTCGGCGGCGTTCTGTTCGTGCTGGAGTCGCGCGGCACCCGTCGCGGCCAGGCGCGCGGCGCGCTCCGGCGGGTCAAGGTCGGCCGCGCCCATCTGCTGGGCGCCGTGCTCACCAAATTCAACGCCAAGACCACCTCGTACGGCGGCTATGACTACGCGTACGACTACAATTACGGGGCCGAGAGCGAGCCCCGGGGCAAGAAGGGCAAGAAGGCTTGAGGGATCAGGCGGACGCCTCCGCCGCCCCGCGCGCCCGTAGCCGGGACTGGCTGACGGAATACGCTCCCTATGCCCTGACCGTGGGCGCGATCTGGCTCGGCTGGCAAATCCTGCTGCAACCGGTGATCCAGCGCGCCCCGCCCGAAATCGCGGTCCGCGCGGCGCCCGGATCGCCCATGGTCCTGCGCCGCGCCGCCGAGACGGAGTTCGCGGCGGGACACGAGAATGACGACGCCCGGCGGTTCGGGAACGCCGCCGCCCTCGCCCGCGAGGCCCTGGCCCGCTCGCCGTTCAACGTCCGCGCCCTTCGCGTCGTCGGCCTGACCGAGGCGCGCGCCGGCCGCGAGGCGGCGGCCGACGAAATCCTCACGCTGGCCGGGAACTGGAGCCTGCGCGACGATCCCGCCCACGCCTGGCTGGTGGAATACCGTTTGCGGCAGGGCGACTACGCCTCCTCGTTCGCCCACGCCGACACCCTCGTCCGGCGCCGCGAGGACATCCGGCCCCAGGTCTTCCGCCTGTTCACGACCGCCGCGACCCAGGACGCCGACCGCGCCCTGCCTCACATAGCGGCGCTCGTGGACGCCCGGCCGCCATGGCGACAGTCCTACCTCGACACGCTCTACGCCAACGTCGAAGGCCTGCAGGTGGCGGCCAATCTCGCGGTCCTGCTGCAGCGCGGCAAGGCGCCGCTGACCAATCAGGAGCTCACCCAGCTCTACATGCATCTGCTCGACAAGGGGCAGGTCGAGGCCGTGCGAACGGTTCGGACGCGGTTGAACCGGCCACCCGCCGCGAGCGTGTCGAATGGCGGTTTCAGCGAGGCTGATGCGCCCCAACCCTTCCAGTGGAGACTGGCCCAGGAAGCCGGCGCGGTGGTCGAGATCGTGCCCGACGACGTGCGGCCGGCGGATCCCGCCCTCCGCATCGACTATGACGGCTATTCGACCGTGCGATTCGCGGAACAGTTGCTTTTCCTGACGCCCGGCCGCTACCGGCTCACCGCCGAAGCCCGCGCCGAGGCCGGCGAGCCGCAGGAGCGTCTGCGCTGGTCGGTGACCTGTTCACCGAGCGATCTCCGTGTCCTGGCGGCGCCCGCCGTAGGGCCTTCGGCGACGGTCTGGAGCCCCGTTTCCGCGGAATTCACAGTGCCGACGGGCTGCCCGGGCCAGTGGTTGAGGATCGAAAGCCGTGGCGACGACCGGCGGGCCTCGACCATCGCCTGGATCGACCGGGTCGCCATAGTCAAGCTTGGCGGCTCCTGACTGTGGCCAAACGGGTACGGTTGCGATCCTGGGTTTCGTTGAATCGTATTGCTTTTGAAACCTTCGCCGCCTATACCCATTCTCGATACGTCGCGGGCCAGCCCGTACCAAAGACCTGTTTAGAAGGGGATTAAAGCATGCGTAAGACCATCGCCGCTGTCACGGCGGGCCTGCTGCTCGTTGCTGGCCAAGCTGCCGCCGCCAACGATTCGGCCGTCGCTCGCGTCGGCGACCGCGTGGGCGCTCGCGCCGACGCCTCGTCGGAGTTCGCCGGCATTCCGCTGCCGGTGCTGCTGATCGGCACCGCCGTCATCGTCGCCACGATCGTCGTCGCTTCGGACGACGACTCGGAAAGCGACTAAGCCGACCTGGACCGCGAAACGCCCGCCATTGCGCTGACGTAACGCGTGCCAAGCAAGGTTTCGAAGGGCCAGTGGGATATCGCCGCGATCGTGGCGGTCATCCTGCTGGCCCTTTCTGTTGTTCTGGGTGGCGCCAGCCGCGAGCACACCCTGCGGCTGGCCCTCGTCGAACTGGCCGCCCTCCCCGTCCTCGTCATCGGCGCCAGCCGCCTGATCCGCTCCGGTCTGTGGCGCCAGCATCGCTTCGCGCTGGGCCTGCTGGCGGCGCTCGTGGCCATTCCGCTTGTCCAGCTGATCCCCCTGCCCCCCGCCGTCTGGACGGGGCTGCCGGGCCGCGGAGAAATGGTGCTGGCGCTTGAACTGGCCGGCCTTCAGCCCGGTTGGGCGCCGCTCAGCCTGACGCCGGACCTGACCTGGGGCTCCGCCCTCGCGCTGATTCCGCCCGTGGCGGTCTTTCTACTCGTCCTGGGCGCCTCCCACACCCTGACCAGCCGCCTGATCGCGGTCTATCTGGTCGCCGCCGTCGTCGGCGTGGTGCTGGGAGCCGCCCAACTGGCCAGCGGCGGGGAGCGGCTCTACCCGTGGGAAACCACCAGCGCGGGCTCGATGACCGGCTTCTTCGCCAACCGCAACCACCTCGCCACCCTGCTGCTGTCCACCCTGCCCTTCGCGGCGGTGTTCGGGGCCGCGACCCTGCGCCACCGCGCCGACGATCGTCGACTCGCGCTGTGGTTCGGGGCCCTGTTCATGGGTCTGGTGGTCGTCGGGCTGGCGGCCATCCGTTCACGCGCCGGCGTCATCCTGTTCGGACCCGTCGCCATCGTCAGCCTGCTGGCGGCCTGGATCGCGGCCGGTCGCGGCCGGCCTGGACCGGCGCTGGTGGGCATGGCCGGCGCCCTGGCCGCGGCCATCGGCGCGGTGGCCCTCTTCGCCCTGCCCCCCATCCTGGAGCGGTTCGACGTCCAGTCCGCGCCAGAGGGGCGGTTCGAGGGCTGGCCGAGCGGCGCCGGGGCCGCGGAGACCCATCTTCCGCTCGGTTCGGGCATCGGCAGCTTCGACGCCGTCTTCCGGTCCGTCGAGCCGCTGGAGCAGCTGGACCCGACCTTCTTCAACCACGCCCACAACGAATATCTGGAGACCTGGCTGGAGGCGGGCTGGCCCGGCGCGATCCTGATCGCGGCCTTCCTCGTCTGGTACGGACGCAGGTTGTGGGCCGCCTGGCGGGCGAATCCGTCCCGCGAGCGCGACCTGCAGCGGGCCGCCAGCATCGCCCTGCTGGTCATGCTGGCCCATTCCGCCTTCGACTACCCCCTGCGCACGGCGACCCTGGCCTGCCTCTTCGCCCTGTGCGCCGCCATCCTGGAGAAGGCGGGCCGCCCTACGGACCGGGAACTGGCCTGACAGGCTCTCCGGCTGGCGCCCCGCGCCACGCCGCCCCGGGATTCAGCGCCGCCGTCGCCTCGAGAAAGCTGCCCGGCTTCATCGACGGTTCGGGCGCGGTCCTCAGCCCCGCCACACGCGCAAGGTCGGCGATGAAGGTGATGCAGTTGCGCCGCCTCAGGTCGTAGACGGAGCCCTCCGGGCTGTTCCACCAGTCGGCCCGGGCCCTCAACGCATACCAGGTCGCGTCATCGAGGGTCAGGGTCAGGAACGGCCGACCCTCGTCGACATAGCGGGCGTCCGGGCTCGCAACCACGCCCTCGCCGCGCACGAACAGCAGCTGCGGGCCGGGGCTCTTCGCCGTGAAGCCCGCCGCCCAGTCGACCGGCTCGCCGGTGGCGTCGACGGTCCCCTCGGCATGGACATAGGCGTGGGGAAACAGCAGGTCGCCGCCGCGGATCCGCGCCCCGGGGTGGGCGTAGAAGGTCACGGTCACCTCCGCCCAGGCCGGGCCGGCGATCAGGGCCAGCAACAGGGCGGGGACGAGCGAGCGGAACAGGCTGCGGGTCATGCGGTCTCCGGACAGGCGCCCACTGTGGGATGCTGCGGCCTGAACGTGCAAGGGCCGCCGGAGGATGCCCCGGCGGCCCTTCTTCACGATCTACGATGACTTAGTGCGGAGACGGCTTGGCCACGACATCGGCCTCGCGCGCGCCGTACCTGGCGCAGGCGATGGCGAAGACGGTCAGCAGCACATAGCCGGCCAGGGGCACGTAGAAGGCCGGGTTGAACAGCATCGCCGCGTCGTCGACGATCCGGCCGGCGATGTAGGGCAGCACGGCGCCGCCGACGATGGCGGTGCAGAGCAGGCCCGAGGTCGCCGAGGCCGGCGCGCCCGAACGCTCCAGCGTCAGGGTGAAGATGGTCGGGAACATGATCGAGTTGAAGAAGCCGATGGCGATGGCCGCATAGGCGGCGGTCTCACCCGATGTCTGGGTCACGACGAGGCACAGAATGGCGGCCACGGCGGTGTTGACCGTCAGCAGCACCCCGGCCCGGATCTTCGTCAGCAGCAGGGCCCCTATGAAGCGGCCGACCATGGCGCCGCCCCAATAGAGGCTGACCATCCGGCCCGCGTCGGCCTCGGGGATGTTCAGGATCGTCGGGCTGCTCAGGAAATTGGTCAGCAGGCCGCCGATGGTCACCTCGGAGCCGACATAGATGAAGATCGCCAGGCCGCCGAACAGCGCCCACGGCGATGTGAAGGCCTTCAGCGGGGAGGCCACGCCGCCTCCCTCCTCGGCGCCGGCGGCCGCCGCGTTGATCTTCTTGCGGGCGGTGAAGATGAAGAAGGCGACCACGGCGAAGAAGGCGCCGAGGCCCAGGAAGGCGATGTCGATGCTGCGCAGCGACTCTCCACGGGTGGCGGTGGTGACCACCGCGCCGGCGGCGAAGACCCCGCCCGTCAGCAGGACCGTCGAGCCGAGATACGGGCCGACGGTGGTGCCCAGCGAGTTGAAGAACTGCGAGAAATTCAGCCGCGCGTGCGAGCTCTTCTTCGAGCCGAGCGCCGCGACCAGCGGATTGGCCGCGACCTGCAGCAGGGTCACGCCCGAGGCGATGACGAACAGGGCGATCAGCACGCCCGGGTACCAGTCCATGATCGTCGCCACAGGCACGATCAGGCAGCCCAGCACCATCACGGCGAGCGCCGAGATGATCGAGCGGCTGTAGCCCAGCCTGCCGAGCACGGCGGCGGCGGGCACCGAGACCACCGCATAGGCGATGAACCAGGCCGAGGCCGTCAGCATCGCCTCGGCGGTGCTGAGATCGAAGACCTTGCGCACCGCCGCGATCAGCGGGTCGATCAGCGAGGTGGCGAAGCCCCAGGCGAAGAACAGGGTGGTCACATAGGCGAAGGCCAGGTTCGTCCCGCGGCCCGCCGGCGATTGCGTATCGGTCATCTCTCTCCCCGGAGATCGCCGCGCGTCCGACGCGCGCGACTTTGATGTAAACGGTTTCATCATCAAAAGGTCGCGTCCAGATGTTTCACGCGCGCCGTAACCAAAAGTGGCCTCGAAACCGGCCGGGGCCCGCCGCCCGTTTCGCGGGTGACGGCAAGGCGCGGGTGGTGTTCAACAGTCCGGGTGGTGGCCTTTGCGAGGGTTGAGCTTGACCGAACAGCATCCCGATCCTCTTGGCCCCGAGTGGTGGCGCGGGGCCGTCCTGTACCAGGTCTATCCGCGCAGTTTCGCCGATGCGAACGGCGACGGCGTCGGCGACCTCAAGGGGATCTCCGACCACCTCGACCACATCGCCTCGCTGGGTGTCGACGGCGTCTGGATCAGCCCCTTCTACACCTCGCCGATGCGGGACTTCGGCTACGACGTGGCCGATTACCGCGACGTCGATCCGATCTTCGGGACCCTGGCGGACTTCGACGCCCTGATCGACAAGGCGCACCGGCTGGGCCTGCGCATCATCACCGACCTGGTCTTCGCCCACACCTCCGACCAGCACGCCTGGTTCCGCGA
>JAAXIW010000241.1 GCA_012270135.1 Brevundimonas sp.
CCAGCCGGTTGTTGACGAAGATGTCGATGGCCTCGCCGACCTTGCGGTCCAGCTCGAGCACCGAGCCGCGGTTCAGCTTGAGCAGCTGGGCCACGGACATGTGGGCCTTGCCGAGGACGGCGGAGATGTTGACCGGCACGTCGAAGACAGGCGCCAGGTCGCTGGCGCTCTTGTCGGTCGCCTCGTCGTTGACGGTGATCGCGGTGGAGTCCGGGAACTCCTCCAGGGCCATGGTGTCGGACGCCATTACGGCCTCCCTTCCAGTGTCGGTTCGGGGGTGAGGGTTTCAGCGTGGCCGGCCTCGGCCGCGAGCGCCGAGTCGAGCGCCTCGCGCATGCGGGCGAAGGCGGCCTCGGGATCGCATTAGGCGCGCCCGTCGGCCCATTCCAGCTGGAAGGCGGCGGCCGGCAGGTCCGGTTCTTCGCGGAAAGCGACCACGCCGGAGAAGCCGGCGTCGGCGCACAGTCGTTCGATGCGGGCGCGGTTGGCGTCGTCGAGCGGACCCGACCGGATGACCAGGCGGGGCGAGGCGTCGATCTCCTGACCCAGCGCCTCGAGCGCGGCCTGCAGCGGTCCGGCGGGGAAGCGGTCCAGAGCGGCGGCGGCGACGACGCGGGCGGCGGCCATCGCCAGTTCGGCGGACTGTTCGCGATGGGCGATGGCGATCCGGGTCAGGGCGGGCACGGCGGCGGGCAGGGCGTCGCCGATCGCCGACAGGGCCATGGCCTGCAGGCTGTCGGCCTCGGCCAGGGCCTGGTTGCGCGCCTCCATCCGGGCTTCGGCGAGCAGGGCCTCGACCTCCGCCGGGGTCCATGCGCGCTTGGTCGGGCGGAAGGACGATGCCTGAACCACGACGCCCGAGGCGTCGAACTCGGTGTCGAAGATGAAGGGGGTGCTGACGGGTTGAGCGCTCATGTCAGTAGATCAACTCGTCGTCCGCGCCCTGGCCAACCAGCATGATCTCGCCCTTGGCGGCGAGATCCTTGGCGACCTGGACCATGGCCATCTGGGCCTGGTCGACGTCCTTCAGACGGACCGGCCCCATGGTCTCCATGTCCTCGCGCATGATCTTGGAGGCGCGCTCCGACATGTTGGAGAAGAACAGCTCGCGCAGGGATTCCGAGGCGCCCTTCAGGGCCAGGCCGAGCGAGTCCTTCTCGACCGCGCGCAGCAGGGTCTGGATGCCGCCGGGGTCGAGCTTGGCGAGGTCCTCGAAGACGAACATCAGGGCGCGGATGCGCTCGGCGGCCTCGCGGTTGCGTTCCTCCAAGGCGCCGATGAAGCGGGCCTCGGTCTGGCGGTCGAAGCTGTTGAAGATGTCGGCCATCATCTCGTGGCTGTCGCGCTTCGAGGTGCGGGCCAGGTTGGACATGAACTCGGTGCGCAGGGTCTGCTCGATCTTGTCGAGGATTTCGCGCTGAACCGGCTCCATACGCAGCATGCGCTGAACGCATTCGAGGGCGAAATCCTCGGGCAGGCTGGTCAGCACGCGGGCGGCGTGATCGGCCTTGATCTTGGACAGGACCACCGCGACCGTCTGCGGGTACTCATTCTTCAGATAGTTGGCGAGCACGGCCTCGTTCACATTGCCGAGCTTGTCCCACATGGTCCGGCCGGCGGGGCCCCGGATTTCCTCCATCAGGGCGTCGACGCGTTCCGCCGGCATGAAGGCGGTCAGTAGACGCTGGGTCTGCTCGTAGCTCCCCATGACCGCGCCCGAGCCGCTCATGCCGGAAACGAATTCGACCATCAGCTCCTCGACCACATGGGCCGAGACGGTGCCGAGCGAGGCCATGGCCTGCGAGATTTCCTTGATCTCGTCCTCGTCGAGGCTCTGCCACAGACGGGTGTGATCCTCGCCCAGAGACAGCAGGATGACGGCGGCCTTCTCCGGCCCCGTCAGTTTCCTGATGTCCTCGACGGCCGGTTTCTTGGAGACGAGCCGGGCCGCCATCAGCCTTCGTGCACCCAGCTGCGCAGGATGGAGGTCGACTCGTCAGGATGCTTCTCGACGAAGTCGGCGACCTTCTTGACCGAGGAGGCCTTCACCTGCCCTTCGATGCGCGCGATGTCGAGCCGCTGCTCCATTTCGGAGGGCGGCACGGGACCGGCCAGCTGGGCCATCTGTCCGCCGCCGGCCATCATGCTGGTCTGCAGCGGCGTAACCGCCACGCCGGCGGGTCCGGCGAGGGCGGGTTGGGCGCCGCCGCCGCCGCCCGTGGCGCTCTTCAGCAGCGGGCGCAGCACGAAGAAGATCAGCAGCACGCCGGTGATGAGCAGCACCAGCAGCTCGACGCCGCGCATCAGGTCATTCTTGGTGAAGTCGAACAGCGACGACCCGGCCTCGACGCCGCCGACGGCGGCGAGATCGCGGTTGAAGCGCACGGCGGTGACCTGGACGACGTCGCCGCGTTCGGCGTCGAAGCCGACGGCGGCCTTGACCAGGGCCTCGATCTTGGCGCGGTCCTCTTCCGACACCGGCGTGTAGACCGGTTCGCCGCCGGCCTCGGCGGGCGGGGCGTATTTGCCGTCGACGGCGACCGCGACGGCCAGCTTCTTGACCTCGCCCGCCTCCTTGATGGTCGTCGTGGTGGTGCTCGAGATCTCGTAGTTGGTGGTCTCGGTGTTCTGGGTGTCGCGCGAACCGAT
The DNA here is from genome assembly GCA_012270135.1 of Brevundimonas sp. Taxonomy (GTDB): domain Bacteria; phylum Pseudomonadota; class Alphaproteobacteria; order Caulobacterales; family Caulobacteraceae; genus Brevundimonas. The sequence goes on from JAAXIW010000241.1 coordinate 2,650, forward strand.
CGGAGTGGCGCCTGCCTCGGCCCCGCCGGGGATGTTGTTGGTCGCCGTGGCGCCGCCGTCGTTGACGCCCGTGGTGTCGGCGCTTTCCGATCCGTTGGTCGAGGTCGAGCGCACCACCTGGCCGTCGGGATCGAACCGCTGCTCCTGGGTGGTCGAGCGGCTGTGATCGATGTCGGCGGTGACCTGCACCCGGGCCGCGCCGACGCCGACGACGCCCTCGACGATGTCCTTGATGCGCGCCTGCAGCTGGGCCTCGGTCGAGGACTTGGCCTCCTCCGCCGAGGCGGCGCTGAAGCCGGCGTCGTCCGAGCCGGCGGCGAGGGTGCGATTGGCCGTGTCGGTCAGGGTGACCTTCTCGGGCTTAAGGTTCGGCACCGCCGAGGCGACGACATTGCGGATGGCCTGGACCTGGGCGCCGGTCAGGCCGCCGCCGGTGACGCCGACCACGACCGAGGCGGTCGGCGGGGCCGACGCCGTCTGGAACAGCTGGCGGGCCGGCAGGGCGATCAGCACCCGGGCCGAGGTGATGCCGCGCATGTTCATGATGGTGCGGGCCAGTTCGCCCTCGAGCGCGCGCTTCTCGTTGAGGTTCTGCTGGAATTCGGTCTGGCCCAGCACCGACTGGTTGTCGAAGATCTCGTAGCCGACGCTGCCCGAGGTCAAGAGCCCCTTGACGGCGACCCGAAGGCGCGCCTCG
>JAAXIW010000174.1 GCA_012270135.1 Brevundimonas sp.
CGCTCAGGGGGAAAACCAGGATGGCTAAAATGAACATTCGTTATCTGGGGGCGGCCTCCGCTCTCGCGATTGCCGTGTCGATGGGCATGGCTGGAACCGCTACGGCGCAGGTGGCGACGTCCACCATCCGTGGTGAAGTGACCGACAGCGGAGCCGGAGAGGCCGGCGCCACGGTCGTTGCCCGCGATGTGGCTTCGGGCTTCACCAGCCGCACCACCGCCAATGCCAACGGCGGCTACGTCCTGTCGGGACTGCGTCCCGGCACCTATGAGATCACCGTAACGACGGCAGACGGAGAGACCGCCAGTGACGTCGTCACCATCGGCGTCGGCCAGGTGGGTGATCTGGACCTCGACGTCAGCGGCACGGTCGTCGCGGGCACCCCGGGCGGAACATCCGTTGACGACATTGTGGTTGTTGGTCGTCGCCTGCCCGAGGTGCGTACTCCGGAAATCGCGACCAACGTCACGACCCAGCAGATCGAGACCCTGCCGCAGATCAACCGCAACTTCCTGAACTTCGCCGCCCTGGCGCCCGGTGTCCGGGTCTCGGTGAATGAGCAGGAGCAGACCATCACCGCTGGTGGCCAACGCGCAGAATCGGTGAACGCCTTCATCGACGGCGCCAGCCTCAAGTCGAACGTCATCGCCGGTGGCATCATCGGTCAGGACGACAGCCGCGGGAACCCTTTCCCGCAGGCCGGCATCCAGGAGTTCCGGGTCATCAGCCAGAACTTCAAGGCCGAGTATGAACAGGCTTCCTCGGCCATCATCACGGCCGTGACCCGCTCGGGCACCAATGAGTTCGAGGGCGAGATCTTCGGGTCCTACCGCGACCAGAGCATGATCGAGCAGGACGTCTTCGCGCAACGTCGCGGGGATGAAAAAGCCGATCTCAGCGTCGAGCAGTGGGGCGTTGCCTTCGGCGGCCCGATCATTCGCGACCGTCTCCACTTCTTCGGCACCTATGAGCGCAAGGAAGAAAACCGCGCGGCAGTGGTCAACCTGGGCCGTCAGGATCCGCGCTTCCAGACCCAGTTCGGCCAATACATCGGCACCTTCGCGGCACCGTTCGAGGAAGACCTGTTCTTCGGCAAGCTCAGCTGGCAGCCGCGCGAAGGTCACCTCGTCGACTGGTCGGTCACCTATCGCGACGAGTTCGACATCCGGGATTTCGGCGGGGCCAATGCCTATGAGCGCGCCACCAACCTGAGCCAGCAGACTCTCACCAGCAATCTGCGCTGGCAGTGGCAGGGTAATGGCTTCCTGAATGAACTCGCCGTCGACTACCGGGACTACAACTACGCCCCCGGCGCCTTGAACTTCAGCGACGCCGGCGAAAGCTATCGCCTGTTCGAAAACGACACCAATCCCGGTATGCCGGGCTTCCAGCCCGACTATTTCGGCGGGGCCACGATCCTCAACCTGGGTGGCCGTGACAGTGCCCAGGACATCCACGACCGCGCCCTCACGGTCCGCAACGACCTGACGTTCGACCAGCTGGAGCTGAACGGCTTCCACACCATCAAGGTCGGCGGCAAGATCTCGATGCAGAACTACGAGGTCCTGAAGCAGTTCGGCCGTAACCCGCAGTTCTACTACGACGTGGACGGCCGTCCGGAACTCAGCGGCTCGACCACGGTCCCGTATCGTGTCGAACTGGGCCGCGCCTTCCCGAACGTCGACCTCGATAACACGGTCATCGGCCTGTACGTCCAGGACGACTGGCGGATCACCGACCAGCTGGAAATCAACCTCGGCATCCGCTGGGACTATGAGTCGAATGCCGGCAACAAGGACTACGTCACCCCGGCCAGTGTGATCGCCGGCCTGGACCAGTGGATCGCCTCCACCGACGGCGGCAAGCCGGCGGGATATGCACCCAGCTGGTTCGACCGCAGCGAGTACATCTCGACCGGTGACAATCGCGATCCCTTCATGGGCGCCTTCCAGCCGCGGATCGGCTTCTCCTACGATGTGTTCGGCGACCGCTCGACGGTGATCTTCGGCGGCGCCGGTCGCTACTACGACCGGATCAACTTCAACTTCTCGTACGACGAGGTGGTGAAGCCGAACGACATCCGCCAGAACGCCTTCTTCAGCACGACCGGTGGCCCGCTGGGTGTGGCCTCGGGCTCGGCCGGTGATCCGATCCTGTGGCAGGAGTCCTACCGCACGGCGGCCGGCCTCGATCCGGTGTTCGCCACCATCGCGGGCAAGGGCGAAGTCTTCCTGCTCAAGAATGACTGGGAGCCGCCGCGTACGGACCAGTTCAACCTGGGTGTCCGTCAGCGCGTCGGCGACTGGCAGACCGAGTTCACCCTGGCCTACGGCAAGACCGAAAACGAGTTCACCTGGCAGTATCTGACCCGCTGTCGCGAACCCGCCTTCGGCAATGATGGCGGCGGCTTCGGCGACAACGGCGGCTTCTGCGGACCGGGCGCCGCCAACCCGTATCGGGGCTATTTCGTCTCGGACCACAACAAGGAACGCGAGTTCACCGCCCTCTACGTCAAGCTGGACAAGCCCTACACGCGGGAATCCGGCTGGGGCATGAACGTCGCCTACACCTGGTCTGAATCGACCCAGAACGGCGGCAACGATGCCTTCTGCTTCGACTGCTTCAGCGTCGAGACCTCGCCGACCCGGCCTTCGGCCAATGACGAGGAACATCGCATCGTCGCCAACGGCATCGTCGACCTGCCGTGGGACTTCCAGCTGTCGGGCATCCTGACGCTGGGCTCGGGCACGCCGTTCGACGTGTTCGACGGCACGGGTTCGCGCTTCTACTACCGCCCGTATGGTGGCCGTCCGGAGAAATACAGCTTCATCATCCCGAACGCCTTCGCCTACCGGAACCTGGACCTGCGCCTGGCCAAGGACTTCGGCCTGCCGAACGGCTCGGAACTGTCGGTGTATGTGGACGCCATCAACGTCTTCAACTTCGACAACTATGCGGGCTTCGACGGCGGCACCGGTTCGGCGGCCAGCCCCAATCCGAACTTCGGACAGCCCTCGCGGGTCCTGTTCCCGACCCGGACCTTCCAGTTCGGCGCGCGCTACAAGTTCTGATCTCCTGAGCCTGGGGCCGCCTTCACATGCGTGGAGGCGGCCCCTCTTTTTTGTGTTCTCGGGTTTCGCCCGACAGTCGCGTAAGGTGTGAGCATGGATCGCAGACGGTTTCTTCTGGCTTCGGTGGCGTGTGCGGGTCTGGCTGGCCTTGCCGCCTGTGGACGCGGCCAGAGCAACGGCACTGCGACCCCTGTGACCCTCGATGCCGATGTCGAGGAGCTGCAAAAGCGCACCTTCGACTGGTTCCGCCATGTCA
>JAAXIW010000045.1:0-1752 GCA_012270135.1 Brevundimonas sp.
GCGATAAATTTGGTCCGGCAGCCCGCCGAACAGAAGAAGTAGTCCTGTCCCTCGTGGGCGGTCCGATGCGCCGTGGTCGCCGGATCGACGGTCATACCGCAAACCGGATCGACCGCCTTCCCGCCGCTGTCCGCCGATTTGGTCGAACAGCAACTGTGACCGGCCGGATGCGAATGGGAGGGCGTGGACATGGCGGGCTCCTTGAAATAGCTGGATGCCAAATATACCCCATGGGGGTATCTCGCAAGATGCCATGCTGAGGTAGGATCGAACGATCAGAACGAGGAATTGGATGCAGACGGAAACCAAGCCGAAGGTGTTGAACCGCCTGAACCGGATCGAGGGACAGGTGCGCGGCGTCACCCGGATGGTCGAGGAGGACCGCTACTGCGTGGACGTCCTGACCCAGCTCCAGGCCGTGCGGGCGGCCCTGTGGCGCGTCGAGAGCGAGGTTTTGAAGGACCACCTCGACCACTGCGTCATGGGGGCGATGACAGGCGACGACCTCGCCGACCGCAAGGCCAAGGCGAGCGAACTGATCGAGCTTCTCGGCCGCGCCTCGCGCTGACGCGGGACGGCTCCCCTGACATCTCCGTCGGAATATTTCGGCGGGTTGCCGAAGATGTCGGCTTCGGCGACGCCGCGTCCTGCCCGGCTGCGGACGGCAGCGGGGCCGACGCCCCGCCGCCGTCCGCATGAGGGATGTCCGCAACCGCTGCGTAACCCCAATTAGGCGGACCGTCCTGTCCCGCCTGCCTTGGGGGGCCTTCGCTCATGACGTCCGTGCCGCCGACCCGCGACGGCTACCCCGCCGAGCTGAGGGCCCTGACCAGTCTGCGGGCCTTTCTGGCGGTGGGGGTGGTGCTGTTCCACTACCAGCTCCAGTGGGATCCGGCCCTGGGCTTCAGCCCGATCATCGAGCGCAGCCGGCTGGCGGTGGACGCCTTCTTCATGCTGTCGGGTTTTATCCTGGCCCACGTCTACGGCCCGGCCTTCGCCGCCCGGACCTTCAGCTACAGGCGCTTCATCGTGGCCCGCCTGGCGCGGCTCTACCCCCTGCATGTGACGGTGCTGGCGGGGGTGCTGATCATGGTCCTGGGCGCGACCGCGACCGGGGTCCGGTTCGACGCCGACAGCTATCCGCCACTCGCCTTCTTCCAGACCCTGTTTCTCGTCCAGGCCTGGTTTCCGACCAACGCCGACCTCAACTGGAGCGGACCGAGCTGGTCGCTGTCGGCGGAATGGTTCGCCTATCTGCTGTTTCCCGCCTACGCATGGCTGGCCCTGCGGCTCCGGGCGCGGCCCTGGGTGTTGGTGGCGATCGGAGCCGTCGCCTTCATCGCAATCGACGCCTTTTACGTCCAGGCGTTCGGCAAGGTCCTGCCCCGGGCCGAGGATTCGCTCGGCATCCTCCGGATCGCCCCGGAATTCCTGATCGGCATGGCGCTCTACGCCCTGGGCCAACGCTGGCGCTGGAGCCGGCCCGTCGCCGCGGCGGCCGCCCTGTTCACCACCCTCCTCCTGCTCGGCGCCATGCAGCTGGCGCTGGACGATCGTATCATCGTCGCGCTCTGCGCTCCCGTGATCCTGACCTGGTCCCTGCTCGCGCGCGCGGACTGCGAGCGGCCCCTCGCCGCCCCGGCCGAGTGCCCCGTCCGCGGCCTCCCCGCGGCCGCCGGCGCGTCCCGGCCCCGGCTACTTCATCGAGCACGCCGAGGTGCACGGGAACATGTACGGCACCCTCCGGGAGCC
>JAAXIW010000045.1:1762-3307 GCA_012270135.1 Brevundimonas sp.
CGGAGCGCGGCCGCCCTGCAGCTGGTCATCGAGACGCCCGGGCGAACCGGGATCCGAGGCCGGCTCGAAAACCGGCGGGCCAAGCCCGTCGCGCCGACCTGACGCCGCGCCGCGAGCCTGCCATTCCTGCGGCGCTGGCGTCCCTCAATCCCGACCGGCAAGCGCCGCGGGCGACTGGCAGGGGCCGGCGTCATCGATCCACTTGAGAATGATAGTGAGATTGACTCGCAATGATGGGTGTGATCAGACCGCCGCTCTCTTTCGCTCCCCCGTTGAAGTAATCCATGTCCCCTCGCCTCCTAGCCTCCGCCGCCCTTCTGCCGCTGTTGCTGACCGCCGTTCCCGCCAAGGCCCAGGAGGCCGCGACCCGGGACGCCACGACCCTGGACGAGGTGGTCGTCACCGCCTCCCGCATCGAACAGCCGCGTTCGGCCCTGGCGGCGACGGTCGAGATCATCGACGCCGAGGCCATCGTCCAGCAGACGGCCCTGGCCGCCTCGGCCGTCGATACGGTGTCGGCGCTGGTGCCGTCCTTTTCGCCGACGCGGCAGAAGCTGTCGGGCTTCGGCGAGACCCTGAGGGGGCGCTCGCCGCTGTATCTGGTGGACGGCGTGCCGCAGTCCACGCCGCTGCGTGACGACAGCCGCGACGGCTACACGATCGATCCCTTCTTCATCGACCGGGTTGAGGTCATCTTCGGCTCCAACGCCATCCAGGGCGTCGGCGCCACCGGCGGGGTGGTCAACTATGTCACCGCCCGCAAGCCGTCCGAGAGCGAGGGGCTGACGGGGCGGATGATGGCCCAGGTCACCACCGACGACGAAATCCAGGGCGACGGCGTCGGGGCCAAGAGCGCCGCCATCGGCGGGCGCGATTTCGGCGCCTTCGACCTCAGCCTCGGCGCGGCCTTCGAGACGCGCGGGGCCTATTACGACGCCGAGGGCCGCCGCATCGGCTTCGACGGCGCCCAGGGCGAGGTGCAGGACTCGCAGGCCCTGTCGCTGTTCGCGCGGGCCGGCTGGGACCTGGGCGGCGAGCGCCGGCTGGAAGGCTGGATCAACCGTTTCGATCTGGAAGGCGACGGCGACTATGTCACCGTGGCGGGCAACCGTGCGACGGGCGTCCCGACCAGCGCCGTGCGCGGCGCGGCCCTCGGTTTCCAGCCATCGAACGAGGTGACCTCGGCGGCCCTGAGCTACACCGACCGCGACCTCTTCGGCGGCGTGTTCCGGGCCCAGGTCTTCGCCCACGACTACCAGGGCGTCTTCGGCGGCGGCAATTTCCCCGACTTCCAGGACCCCGGCATCGCTCCGATCGGGACGCTGTTCGACCAATCAGCCAACAACTCGGAGAAGATCGGCTTCAAGATCGACTGGCAGGGCGAGGTTCCCGGCCTGACCGGGCTCAAGGCCCTTGTCGGCGTCGACGGCCTGCGCGACCAGACCTATCAGGAACTCGTCCTGACCGGGCGAAACTGGGTGCCCGAGACCACCTACGAGAGCCTGTCGCCCTTCGTGCAGCTGAACCAGTCGCTGCTGGGCGACC
>JAAXIW010000326.1 GCA_012270135.1 Brevundimonas sp.
TGGAGACCGCCTCGGAGACGTCCGCAGCGGAAAGGCCGTAGTTGGCCGCCGCGAACCGGTCGACGCTCACCGTCAGGGTCGGCAGGCCCGACGCCTGCTCGACGCGGACGTCGGCCGATCCGGGCGTCTGACGCAGGGCGTTGGCGACCTGGTCGGCGACCCGTTGCATGGTGGCGAAGTCGTCGCCGTAAACCATGACAGCGAGGTCGGTCCGCACGCCCGAGATCAATTCGTTGAAGCGCAGTTCGATCGGCTGGCTGAACTCGAAGTTGTTGCCGATCTGCTGGGCGGCGACCTCCTCGATCCGGGCGATCAGCTCTTCCTTCTCAAGGTTGGGATCCGGCCAGTCCCTGCGGTCCCTAAGCACGATGACGCTGTCCGAGATGTTCGGCGGCATCGGGTCCACCGCCGCCTCGGCCGTGCCGGTGCGCGAGAACATCGTCTCGACCTCCGGCTGGGCCTTGATGGCGCGCTCTAGCGCCATCTGCATGGCGAGGGACTGCTCCAGCGAGGCCGAGGGCACCCGCAACGCCTGCATGGCGATGTCGCCCTCGTCGAGGGTCGGGATGAACTCTCGGCCCAGCGTCATGAAAGACGCCGCCCCGATGACCAGCATGCCGACCGCCGCGATCAGCACAATCTTGGGCCGATCGACCGCAGAGCGAATGGCGGGCTCGATCCAGCGGCGCGCCTTTCGAAGGATGAAGGTTTCATGCTCGTGCGCGTGGCCGTGTTCATCGACCTCCACCTTCTTGGGATCCCGCACCAGAAGCGCGGCCATGGCCGGCACGAAGGTGAAGGAGAAGATGAAGGCGCCGACCAGGGCGAGCATCACGGTCGCGCCCATCGGGATGAAGGTCTTGCCCTCGACCCCCTCGAGCATCAGCAACGGGGTGAACACGAGCAGGATGATCAGCTGGCCGTAGGCGGCCGGCTTGACCATCTGGCGGGCCGCCGCGCCCGCGACCTCCAGCCGCTCGCGCCGCGTCAGCATCCGGCCGACTTCGGCCCGGCGCTGGCTCAGCATGAGCAGGGTGTTCTCGACCACGACCACCGCGCCGTCGACCAGAAGGCCGAAGTCGAGCGCGCCGAGGCTCATCAGGTTGCCGCTGATCCCGAAGCGGTTCATGCCGATGACCGCGAACAGAAAGCTGATCGGGATCATCAGGGCGGTGATCGAGGCTGCGCGGATGTTGCCGAGCAGCAGGAACAACACGACGATGACCAGCAGCGCGCCTTCCGTGAGGTTGCGCGCCACCGTGGCGATGGTGGAGTTCACCAGCGCCGAACGGTCCAGCACCGTCACCGCCTCGATGCCTGGCGGCAGGGTCCTCTGGACCTCCTCCAGCCGATCCCCGGCCGCCTGGGCGACGGTGCGGCTGTTGCCGCCGGCGATCATCAGGGCCGTTCCGAGGACCGCCTCGTGGCCATCGCGGCTGGCGCCGCCGAGCCGTGGAGCCTGTCCGATCTCGACCGCGGCCACATCAGACACTCGCACCACCAGCCCGCTGCGGTTCACGACGGGCGCTTGGGCCAGATCCTCGATCGTCAGCGCCAGAGCGTCGGTGCGGACGGTCAGGGCTTCACCGGCGCGTTGCACATAACCGGCGCCGGCCTGGGTGTTGGCCCGGTCGAGCGCCTGGATCAGGTCGCCCATGCCGAGGCCGTAGGCCGACAGGCGCGCCGCGTCGGGGCGAACCGCATACTCCTTCACATAGCCGCCGACGGTGTCGACGCCGGCCAGGCCGGGCGCCGTCCGCATCTGCGGGGCGATGATCCAGTCCTGCACGGTGCGTAGATAGGTCGCCCTCGCTTGGGGCGTGGTCAGGAGTTCGCCCTCGGGCGTGAGGTAGTTCCCCCCCGCCTGCCAGCCGGGTTGTCCCGGCCGGGCCATGTTCTGGCTGTTGAACGGCTTATAGTCGACCGTCCACATCAGCACCTCGCCGAGCCCCGTCGTGATCGGCGCCAGCGCCGGCTCCACGCCCTCGGGCATGGACTCGCGGGCCTGGGCCAATCGCTCCGCGACCTGCTGGCGGGCGAAATAAATATCGGTCTGGTCGGTGAAGATGACCGTAACCTGGCTGAACCCGTTCCGGCTGAGGGATCGGGTCGAGGTCAGGCCGGGGATCCCGGCCATCGCCGTCTCCAGCGGATAGGTGACCTGCCGCTCGATCTGCTCGGGCGCGAGAGCCGGAGCCACGGTCGTGATCTGGACCTGGCGGTTGGTGATGTCCGGGACGGCGTCGATCGGCAGTTTGGTGAGGTTGAACAGGCCGACGGCCGCGACCAGAGCCGTGGCGAGCACCACGAACCAGCGGAAGCGGACGGAGGCCTCGATGATGGCTTTGAACATTCGATCCCCTCCCCTAGTGGCCGTGCTCGGCTTCGCCCTTGGCCATTTCGGCCTTAAGCAGGAAGGCGTTGGCGGCGGCGACGCGCTCGCTGCCCGTCAAGCCGCGCAGGATTTCCGTGCGGCCCGCCGCCTGACGTCCAACGAGCACCGGGGTGGCCTGGAAGCCGCCCTGGACCTGAACGAAGACGACGGTGTTTCCCTCAACGGTCTGAACCGCCTCGGTGGGGACGGTCAGGCCGCCGGTGGATTGCCCGGTGACGACAGCGCCCGTGACGGCCGAGCCGGCCGGCGGCAGGGTGGCGCCGACGGGCCGGGCGCGGATGACGGTCGCCCCGCTCTCGCCCGTGCCCGCGTCGGCGGCTACGCCGGTCACAACGGCGTCGAATTCCCCGTTCGGGCCGGTGACGCGTATGGACGATCCTGCGCGCACGTTGGCGGCGAGGGCCGGCGGTGCGTTGAAGACCATCTCCACACGCGCCGGATTGCTGACCTCCGCGACCACGCCGCCCTGGGCGACGAAGCCGCCCGGTCCGACCTGCACGCTGCTCACGACGCCCGCGATGGGGCTGGTGACGCTCAGGCGTCCGGACGCGTTCGGCGATCCCGCCGCGCTGGAGCGCGCGCGGGCGGCTCGGGTCGCCGCCTCCGCACTCAGCAACTGGGCGCGGGAGGCCTCCACTTCCTGCCGCGCGACGATGCCCTGGTCGAAGAGGTTGCGGTTCCGCTGGTAAGCCTGCCGCGCCGCCTCGGCCTCGGCCGTCGCCGCATCGGCCTCGGCCCGGAAGGTCGCCGCCTCGCCGCTCACGACGCTGACGAGCGGCTGACCGGCGCGGACGCTCTGGCCGGGCGCCACGAGGACGCGCTCGACCCGACCGCCGACCGCTGCGGCGACGGCCGCGCGGGCATCCACCATCGGCTCGCCCCGA
>JAAXIW010000056.1 GCA_012270135.1 Brevundimonas sp.
GCCCCACCGGCTCCGCCCGCCCCGCCGCACCCGTTCGCCGCGCCCGCTCCGCCCGCGCCGCCGCGCCTGCAAGACGGCTCGCGCATCACCATCACGGACGGCGGGCGGACGCGGACCTACCGTTCGGTTGAGGAGATGGATCCGGAGACCCGCCGCGCCTACCAGCAGGCGATGGAGGAGGCGGCCGCGGCGCGTGTTCACGCCGCTGAAGCCCGGGAACAGGCGCGTGCGGCGAGGGCTGAAGGCGCCCGGGCCCGTGCCGAGGCCCGGATCCCCCACGCCGCCGCCCTGGAACAGGCTCGGGCCGCCACGGTCGAGGCGCGGGCGGCGGCCGCTGAAGCCCGCGTCCACGCGAGCGCGGCCCGCGAGGAAGCCCGCCACGCCATGGCGCGCGCCCGGGTCGAGATGCGCAATGGCGCGGACGAGATGGACCGGGGCGCGGACCAGATGCGGGAAGAAGCCCGCCGTCTGCGGGATCCCGCGTATCGCGCGCGGCACATCGAGGAAAACCGGGCGCGGGGCAGCACCATCACCGACGCCGAATTGGTCGCCCTGTCGCGTCGTCTGCCGGAGCAGGCCGACGATATGGAGCGGCAGGCGCAGCGGATGCGGGAGCGAGCCGCGGACCGGAGCTGAAGACTGGAAGGCCCCGCTCCGGCGGGGCCTTTTTCTTATGCCCTCGCGGCATCCCATGCCCGGACCGCATCGGCGTCGCGGGCGCTGAGCTCAGGATAATCCGGGTCCGAGCCGACGTCCGGCACGCGCCGCCAGGAGCGAGCGCATTTCGGATGCCCGGCGAGGCGGCCTTCGACTGAGACGGCTTCCCCTCCGGTCTTCAGCTCGGCGCCGGAGGTGCGAAATACCTCGGCGGGGTCGAGGCCCTCGAACGGCGCAAAGGCCTCGGCCGGTCCGGCGACCACCGGCCAGGCGTCAAGCGCGCCGCCGATGATCTTGTCGCGGCGCGCGGCTTCCAGCGCTTCGTTGACGATTTCCAGCACCGTCTCGATCCCGGCCCAGCGCTCAGCCTCGTCAGGGTTGCGCCATTCGTCGGGCGTGTCCGGGATGGCCCGCGCGCAGTTGGAGCCTGCGTCGGGGTAGCGGGTGGTCCAGGCCTCTTCCATGGTGAAGGGGGTCAGGGGGGCCAGCCAGGCGGTGAGACGCATGAAGACCTCGTGCATCACCGTGCGAGCGGCGCGGCGGCGGACCGCGTCGGGCCGGTCGCAGTAGAGGCTGTCCTTGCGGATGTCGAAATAGAGGGCCGAGAGGTCGCCCGAGCAGAATTCGATCACCGGACGGACGACGTCCTGGAAGTCGTAGTCGCGGTAGGCCTTGCGGACCTGGCCGTCGAGCTCCCACAGGCGATGCAGGATGAACCGCTCCAGCGGCGGCATCTGGTCCAGCGGCAGGTGTTCGGCCTCGTCGAAATCGGCCAGGGCGCCGAGCAGGTAGCGGACGGTGTTGCGCAGCTTGCGATAGGCGTCGACCGTGGTCTGCAGGATCTGCTTTCCGATCCGCTGGTCCTCGGCGTAGTCCACCAAGGCCACCCAGAGGCGGAGGATGTCGGCGCCCGACTCCTTGATCACCACGGCGGGGTCCGTGGTGTTGCCCTTCGACTTGGACATCTTCTCCCCGTTCTCGTCCTGGGTGAACCCATGGGTGAGGACGGCGTGGTAGGGCGCGCGGCCGCGGGTGCCGGAGCCCTCGAGCAGGTTGGACTGGAACCAGCCGCGGTGCTGGTCGGAGCCCTCGAGATAGAGGTCGGCGGGCCAGTGCGACGGGCGGTCGCCGGTGTAGCCATGGGCCGGATCCCGCGGCTCGAGGGTGAAAGCGTGGGTGCAGCCGCTGTCGAACCAGACGTCGAGGATGTCCTGAATCTTCTCGTAGCGCTGCGGATCATGGGCGCCGAGGAAGTCGGCGTCGGGCCGGTCGAACCAGGCGTCGGCGCCCCCGTCGCGGATGGCGGCCAGGATACGGGCGTCGACCTCAGGGTCGTGCAGGGGCTGGCCGGTTTCCTTGTCGACGAACATGGCGAGCGGGGTGCCCCAGGCCCGCTGGCGGCTGATCAGCCAGTCGGGACGGCTCTCGACCATGGTGCGGATACGGTTCTTGCCGGCGGCCGGGTGGAAGGCCGTCGCGTCGATGGCTGACAGGGCGCGCTCGCGCAGGGTCCCGTCGTCGTCCAACGGCTTGTCCATGCGAATGAACCACTGCGGCGTATTGCGGAAGATGACCGGCGCCTTGGATCGCCAGCTGTGCGGATAGGAGTGCTCCAGCCGGCCGCGGGCGAGCAGATTGCCGGCCTCGGTCAGCTTGTCCATGACGGCGGCGTTGGCGGGGCCGAACTTGCCGGTCTTCTTGCCCTCGGTCTCGATGACCTTCAGGCCGGCGAAGAGGGGGACGTGCGGGTAGTAGGCGCCGTCGGGATCGACGGTGTCGGGCACCTCGTGATGGCCGTGAGCCTTCCAGACCTCGAAGTCGTCGGCGCCGTGGCCCGGGGCGGTGTGGACGAAGCCCGTGCCGGCGTCGTCGGTGACATGGTCGCCGGCCAGCAGGGGCACGGAGAAGCCGTAGCCGGACGACAGGGCCGCCAGCGGATGGGCGCATTCCAGGCCGGACGGGTTCAGGTCGTCGATGCGGGTCCACGAGGCGATCTTCGCGGCCTTGAAGACCTCTTCCGCCAGCTTGTCGGCGAGGATCAGCCGGTCGCCCGGCTTGGCCCAGGGCTCGAACTCCAGCCCGGTGTCCATGGCCGTGACCTCGTAGAGGCCGTAGGCGATCTCGGGGCCGTAGCTGATGGCCCGGTTGGCCGGGATGGTCCAAGGCGTGGTGGTCCAGATCACCACGGCCGGATTGGCGTGGCGGAAGGCCAGCAGGTCGTCCGGATGGTCGTCGGTCGCGCCCGTGACCGGGAATTTCACCCAGACGGTCGGGCTGACGTGGTCGTGGTATTCGATCTCGGCGTCGGCGAGGGCGGTGCGCTCGACCGGCGACCACATCACCGGCTTTGAGCCGCGGTAGAGCTGGCCCGAATTCTTGAACCTGTGGAACTCGGCGACGATGGCGGCCTCGGTGGAGAAGTCCATCGTGGCGTAGCGGTTGCCCCAGTCGCCGAGAATGCCGAGGCGTTTGAACTGGTCGCGCTGCACGTCGATCCAGCCGGCGGCGTATTCGCGGCAGGCCTGACGGAACTCGGCCTTGGAAACCTCGTCCTTGCGCTTGCCCTGGCTGCGGTAACGTTCCTCGATCTTCCACTCGATCGGCAGGCCGT
>JAAXIW010000384.1 GCA_012270135.1 Brevundimonas sp.
GACGCAGGCCGGGGCCTCGAACTCGGAGACCAGTTCATAGGCCGCGTCGGCGTCGGCGATGTTGTTGTAGCCCAGTTCCTTGCCCTGCAGCTGGCGGGCGTGGGCGACGCCGGGGCGGGCCTCGCCCGTGCGGTAGAAGGCGCCCGACTGGTGCGGGTTCTCGCCGTAGCGCAGGGTCTGGGCCAGCGACCCGGAGATGGACTTGCGGGCGGGGGCGGCGTCGCCGACCTGACCGGCGAACCAGCCGGAGACGGCGGCGTCATAGGCGGCGGTGCGGGCGAAGGCGCGGGCGGCGAGGCGTTTGCGCAGGTCCAGCGAGGTGGCGCCATCGGCCTTCAGCGCCGCGAGCACCTCGTCCAGCCCGGCCTTGTCGACGCAGACGGCGACATAGCCGTGGTTCTTGGAGGCCGAGCGGATCATGGCCGGGCCGCCGATGTCGATGTTCTCGACCGCCGCCTCGAAGCCGCCGCCCGAGGCCACGGTGGCCTCGAACGGATAGAGGTCGATCCAGGCGATATCGATGCCGCCGATGTTGTGCTCGCTCATCGCCTGCGCATGCGAGGGCTCGTCGCGCACGCCGAGCAGGCCGCCGTGCACCACCGGGTGCAGGGTCTTGACCCGGCCGTCCATCATCTCGGGGAAGCCGGTCAGGTCGGCGACGTCCTTCACCGGCAGGCCGAAGCCGGCGATGGCGGCGCGGGTGCCGCCGGTCGAGACCAGTTCGACGCCGAGGTCGTGCAGGGCGCGGGCCGCATCCTCGCGCCCGGTCTTGTCGCTCAGCGAGATCAGCGCGCGCTTCGGCGCCACGCGGTCGGGCGCGGGGGGAAAGTCGGGAGCGGCGGGCATGGCGGCGATCCGTGAGGCTGGAGCGGGGAGGATGCGGGGGCTCTAGCATCCAACGCCCGGCGATTGAACCGGGCAGGTACGACCTGTCATCGAACCCTCGGCACGGGAGGAGGCGGCCCTGCGATGCGGGCGATACGCGGATGCAGCACCCAGATTCCGACTACACCGAAGTAGAGGAGAAGCGTGGTCAGCAGCTTGGGGCCGAGAGCGCCACGGCCATTTGATTGATCGCGGTCTTCCAAGCTGCTGGCGGAAAGCCATAGCGTCAGAAACAGAAGGCCGAAGATCATCAGCGCTGTGGGGCTGTTATTGGTCGACCAGCCCGCCACCCCGGCCACGAGCACCAGCAGGGGCGCCGAGGCGAAGATGCCGGCGACTGCGACGGCCTTGGGGCGCGGCGTGCAGACGTTGTAAATCGCCCACGCCCAAAGGCAGATCAAGACGAAAGGGCCTGCCAGGGCCAAGCCGTACAAGGTGGGCAAGACGGGGTTTGTCATGGCCAACACCTGCGCGCCGAAAGCGCCCAGGTAGGCGGCCGTGAAGTAGCCGGGATGTGCTCTCGCGAGACGCTCGGCGAATGTCTGGAGCATGGCCCTATCCCAGCTTTCCAAAATCCAACACCACCGGCTCCCGCCCGATCAGCGTCAGGAATCGCCGGAAGTCCGCCTGCGTCAGCGCCGTCGTGGCGGTGTTGGTCAGCGGGTGGAAGTTGACGATGTCGGCGTCCCACAGGGCCTGATCGAGGACGAAGGTCACGCGCCGGTCGACATCGTTGATCAGGCCGAGGGCGGTGACCGAGCCGGGGCGGACGCCGAGGGTATCGTACAGCAGGGTCTCGTTTCCGAAGCTGAGGCGGGCCGAACCGATCCATTTGTCGGCGCGCTTCAGGTCGATGACCGTGTCCTGACGGGCCGAGATCAGCCACAGCTTCCCCTTCTTGTCCTTGAGGAACAGGTTCTTGGTGTGGGCGCCGGGCATGGCGGCCTTGAGTTCCAGGCCCTCCTCGACGCGGAAGACGGCGGGGTGGTCATGGGTGGTCTGGGTCACGCCGTTCGCCGCCATCCAGTCGAGCAGGCGGGAGCGGTCGAAGGCGGGCGCTGTGTCGGCGTTCGGCTTGTCTTGCGTCATGAGGCGCCGCTAGTGAGAGGGACACCCTCTCGATACCGCCCGGAGCGCCGCCGTGGAACTGGAATGCTATCCGATGTCGGACCAGCCGTGCGACATGGTGCCGGGCCGGCAGTCGCGCGACTGGATGGACGCCTTCGCCAGCCGGCATCCGTACCGCTGCCTGCCGCTGAACATGGCCAACACCACGGGCTGGGAGATCCTGTGCCCGATCAGCTTCACAGCCGAGTGGAACGGCGGGCCGAGCCAGAACGACCTGGTCATCACCGCCGACCGGCACGCGCCGAACCTGCACCACATCGTCACCTCGCATTTCTCGCGCGGGGTGATGACCATGCATCCGCAGTATCTGTTCCGCACGCCGCCGGGCTGGGGCCTGCTGGCCACGGGGGCGCCGAACCACATCAAGGACGGCATCCAGCCGCTGACCGGGCTGATCGAGACCGACTGGCTGCCGTTTCCCTTCACCATGAACTGGCTGTTCACGCGGCCGGGACGGGTCAAGTTCGAGCGCGGCGAGCCGTTCTGCTTCATCACCCCGATCGAGCACCGCAAGGCCGAACAGTTCCAGCCGGTGATCCGGCAGCTGGACTCCAACCCGGTGATGAAGGGGCAGTTCGAGGCGTGGAACCGCCAGCGCACCGACTTCAACAAGCGGCTGGCCTCGGGCGATCCGGACGCGGCCAAGGAGGCGTGGCAGCGGTTCTATTTCAAGGGCGAACTGCCCGAGGAACTGGGCGCGGCGCCGGAGACGCATGCGAACAAGCGGCGGCTGAAGAGCCCGAGGCTAGGGTAGAAGAGGCAGTAGGCAGTAGGCAGTAGACGGGGCGGCGGGATCGGAGCGATCCCTACTGCCGAATTCCTACTGCCTACTGCCTCAGCTCACATCGACCGCGGCAGGCGGGGTCCGAGGTTCTGGACCACTTCGCGGGCGTCGAAGGCGTTGGGGTCGCCGGCGGGCTTGGGACCCCGTCCAACCACGATCTCGGCGGTGGCCTCGTAGCGGTCGATCTCGCGGAAATCCATGTCCGGGCCGAACGGGTCGCGCCACGGGCTCCAGTAGCCGCGGCGGTAGTAGCGCCACGACGGACCCCAGTAGGGGCTGTACCGGTCATAGTAGAAGGGGCTCGGCGTCGGCGACAGGCGGACGTCGCGGTCGGTGGCCCGGTTGACGGTGGCGAACCAGTCGTGGCCGCTCTCCAGCGTCACCTCGGCGGCGCGCAGCCGCAGGGACATCTCGACCTGCTCGCGCGAGGTCAACGAATTGCCGGCGAAAT
>JAAXIW010000184.1 GCA_012270135.1 Brevundimonas sp.
CGGCGGGCGTATAGGTGATGTCGGAGGCACCGGCGTCGACGATCATCTGCTTGTATTCGGCCTGGGCCTGCGACTCCGTCGTCGAGATGAAGCGGGTGCCCATATAGGCGAAGTCGGCCCCCATCATGGTCGCGGCGGCGACGTCGCGGCCGGTGGACAGGCAGCCGGACAGGATGATGGTCCCGTCGAAGAAGGAGCGCACCTCCTCGACCAGGGCGAAGGGGTTGACCACGCCGGCGTGGCCGCCCGCGCCGTGGGCGACGAGGAGCAGGCCGTCGACCCCGGCCTGGGCGGCCTTGCGGGCGTGGCGGACGTTGGCGATGTCGTGGAAGACCACGCCGCCGTAGCCGTGCACCGCCTCGACCACGTCGCGCACCGCGCCGAGCGAGGTGATGATCAGCGGCACCTTCTCCTCGACCGAGACCATCATGTCGGCCATCAGCCGGGGATTGGTCGGGTGGACGATGTGGTTGACCCCGAAGGCGGCGGCGTCGGGTTTCAGTCGGCCCTTGATGTCGTGCAGCCACGCCCGATAGCCCTCGGTGGTGCGCTGGTTCAGCGACGGGAAGGTGCCGATGACGCCGCTGTTGCAGCATTCGACCACCAGATCCGGGCCGGAGACGAGGAACATCGGCGCGGCGATGACCGGCAGCCTGAGGCCTTTTTGCAGCGATGCCGGAATGGTCATGGAAGCTCCCCGGGTTGTCTTTCGCTACGGATAGCGGGGGGACGCAGGGGAAGGCAATCCACTCAGGAAGTCGGAACAGGCACCTCGAGGACGGGATCGGCAAGCCGGAATCCGATCGAGAACACTACCAGACCCTCCGGAGGCAGGCGGCCAAGCGCTTGCTGGGTCAAACGGCCGCCGCGCCCTGCCCCGGCGAGAGCGGCTGACCCGAAACCCGCCCCGAGAGGCGTCTCCTCAATGATCTCGCACTGCGTCAGGACGCCGTTCGGCTCGTAGCCACATGCCAGCCGGACGTACCCCTCCAGACCTCGGGCAAGAGCGCGATCCGGATACTCCACCGGCGGGAACTGTGCGAACGGGTTCTCCACGAGTTGTTCGATGAGCGTGATCGGCCGCGGGTCTGCCGGCGACGTCGGCGCTGCGGCGGCGTCTTGGGCGAAAGCGGTCGCCCCGCTGAAGGCAATAGCGATCGCCGTGCCACAGACGCTGAGGACGATCCTTGGCCTTTGAATTGGTTTCGCCATGGCCGTATGTCCCCCTCTATCTTCTTCGTGCCCGGGCGTTCGCCCGTCTGCAACCTGAAATGGCCGCCATGACCACTGACACCTCGGGCCTGCACCAGCTGGGCCAGATGACCGCCGCCCCGACGAGCCCGGAGACCGCCGTGCTGGAGCGGGTGCCAAACCCGCACGCCGGGACGCTGTATCTGACGCGGTTCACGGCGCCGGAGTTCACCAGCCTGTGCCCGGTGACGGGCCAGCCGGACTTCGCCCACATCGTCATCGACTATGCGCCGGGCGACTGGCTGGTAGAGTCGAAGTCGCTGAAGCTGTACCTGACCAGCTTCCGCAATCACGGCGCCTTCCACGAGGACTGCACCGTGGCGATCGGCAAGCGGCTGGTCGACCTGCTGAAGCCGCAGTGGCTGAGGATCGGCGGCTACTGGTACCCGCGCGGCGGCATCCCGATCGACGTGTTCTGGCAGACGGGCGCGGCGCCCGCGGGGCTGTGGCTGCCGGATCAGGGCGTGCCGACGTATCGCGGGCGGGGGTGAGGCGCGTCATGTCGCTGCGCCCGTTCCATCTCGCCTTTCCCGTCCACGACCTCGACGCCGCGCGCCGCTTCTGGGGCGGGACCATGGGTTGCGCCGAAGGGCGCAGCGCGGACAACTGGATCGACTTCGACTTCTACGGCCATCAGATTGTGACGCATCTGGTTCCCGGGATGGGAGAGGCCGACGCCGGCGGCAATCCGGTCGACGGCCACCAGGTGCCCGTGCCCCATTTCGGTGTGGTCCTGGAGATGAAGGACTGGCAGGCGCTGGCTGATCGGCTCGTGGCGGCGGGGACGACGTTCGAGATCGAGCCCCATGTCCGGTTCGCGGGCGAGCCGGGCGAACAGGCCACGATGTTCTTTCGCGACCCGAGCGGCAACGCCATCGAGATGAAGGCCTTCGGGGACCTGGGCCAGCTGTTCGCGAAATAGGCGGCGCTGGACGCCGGCCGGCCGGGCCGGCGCGGTGTCGCTGCGGTACTGATTTCACCCGCCGCGCTGAATCCTCAGGATTCGCTCATGCGCCGGGCGGCCGCATCGGCCTAGGTGAGGCCATGACCGAACCGCGCCGACTTCCGCTCGAACAATGGGGCCGTCACTGGCTGGGGCGGCTGCAGCATTGGTCGGACCGGCGGGCGTGGAGCCGGTACGGGTTCGAGTTCCTGATGTTCGGGATCAAGCAGGGCTGGGCCTGTCTGTTCGGCGGGGCGATGCTGGCCCTGCTGATCGCGACGAGGCTGTGGTGGCCGGAGGCGGCGCCGGTGGCGCGCTACGACTTTCTGGTGCTGGGCGCGGTGGCGATCCAGGCGGCGATGCTGGCGCTGAAGCTGGAGAGCCGGGAGGAGGCGAGGGTGATCCTCGTCTTCCACGGCGTCGGCACCGTGATGGAGCTGTTCAAGACGGCGGCGGGGTCGTGGATCTATCCGGAGCCGTCGCTGCTGAGGATCGGCGACGTCCCGCTGTTTTCGGGCTTCATGTATGCGGCGGTGGGCAGCTATATCGCGCGCGTCTGGCGCATCTTCGACATCCGGTTCCGCCACTATCCGCCGCTGTGGACGACCTGGGCGCTGGCGGCGGCCATCTACGTCAACTTCTTCGCCCATCACTGGCTGCCGGATGAGCGGCTCGGGCTGATCCCCCTGACGGCGGTGCTGTTCGGGCGGGGGTGGTTCTATTTCACGCCGGACCGGCGCAGGCGGTCGCTGCCCTTTTTGCCGGGGTTCCTGCTGGTCGCCCTGTTCATCTGGTTCGCGGAGAATCTCGGCACCTGGGCCAATGCCTGGATCTATCCGGGGCAGGACGACGGCTGGGAGCCGGTTTCGCTGGCCAAGCTGGGCAGCTGGTTCCTGTTGATGTTGATCAGCGTGGTGCTGGTGTCGCTGGTGCACCGGCCGGAGGGGGAGCCGTAGAAGGAAGATTGTCGAGTGATTATTACCAACAGACACTGCAGAGCGCTCTCTCTCTACGGCCCTCGCCCCTCGACACGCG
>JAAXIW010000119.1 GCA_012270135.1 Brevundimonas sp.
CCCTGGATGCGGAACTCGCCCGCGACCGGCCTTTTGTTGACGACGTGGCTGAGCCGGCCGCCGAAGAACAGCAGCGAGGGCTCGCCCCCGGTCTCGATCGACGGCAGATAGGGCTGGATCATCGCCGGGCCGTCGGGGGCGCCCGTCAACTGGTCGCCCCGCGACAGGCGCAGGGTCTTCCAGGCGCCGCCAGAGACGCGCGGCTTGACGATGACCACTTCGGTCCCGAAGCGGCCGAAGGCAGCGTCCACGTCGGCCTGGTTCGCGCCGTCGACCCAGACGGTCGGCAGGGTGGCCACGCCCTTGTCCGCCAGCCGTCCGAGGTAGGATTTGTCGGAGTTCCAGCCGATCACCGAGGGCGGGTTGAGCATCTGGACGCCGGCGGCCGCCCAGGTCGCGCAGGCATGCATCCAGCGGGCGTGGTCACGATGGTAGCCCCATACGATCAGCGGCAGGACCAGCGGATAACCGGTCAGTCCCGAGGCGTCTTCGACATGGTCGGTCCACGGCGCGGCCTCCGCGGTGATCCCGCCCGTCGACAGGGCGTCGGCCAGGCGTTCAAGTACGCCGGGCCATTGGCCGGCGTAGGAGGAATCGGCTGGATCGGGGGTCAGAACGGCGATGCGGGTCATGGGCGGCTCATCGCGGGAAAGTCGACGGTTCGCAACCCGGGCTTTCGTGTCCGTCCATAAAGCGGCCGTGGGCTGGCTGGCCATTCACGGCCGCAGCCGCTATGGCCCGCGCCCATGACCCAAGCCCCAACCTATGATGTCTGCGCCGTCGGCAACGCCATCGTCGACGTGCTCGCCCCCTGCGACCCCGCCTTCCTCGAGGCGCAGGGCCTGACAGCCGGCTCGATGCAACTGGTCGACGCGGACCGGAGCGCCGCCCTCTATGCGGCGATGCAGGCCGGGGTCGAGGCCTCGGGGGGATCCGCCGGCAACACCGTGGCCGGGATCGGCTCGTTCGGCGGACGGGCGGCCTATATCGGCAAGGTCGCCGACGACCAGCTGGGCGGGGTGTTCACCCACGACATCCGGGCCGTCGGTGTGCAGTTCGACACCCCGCCGCTGCCGGAGGCCGCCACCGGCGTCTGCATGATCAATGTCACGCCGGACGGCCAGCGCACCATGTGCACCTTCCTCGGCGCCGCCAACCAGCTGACCGTCGCCGACATCGACGCCGGGGTGATTGGCACCTCGCAGATCGTCTATCTCGAAGGCTATCTGTTCGACCCGGCCCCGGCCCGGGCCGCCTTCGAGGCCGCCGCCGCCGCCGCCCACGCCGCTGGGCGCAAGGTCGCCATCACCCTGTCGGACGCCTTCGTGGTCCACCGCTGGCGGGCCGAGCTGCTCGAATTCATCGAGGCTTCGGCCGACATCGTCCTGGCCAACGAGGCTGAACTGGCCGCCCTGTTCGAGACCGAAGATTTCGACCACGCCGCCGCCCATCTGGGCCGCATCGTCGACATCGCCGCCGTCACCCGCGGCGCCGCCGGTTCGGTGGTGTTCGGGAACGGCGGACGGGACCGGGTCGAGGTCGCCGCCTGCGCCGTCGACAAGGTGGTCGACACCACCGGCGCCGGCGACCAGTACGCCGCCGGCTTCCTGCTCGGCCTCGCCCGCGGCCTGTCGCTGGAGGGCGCCGGCAAGCTCGGCTCGCTGGCCGCCGCGGAAGTCATCGCCCACTGGGGTCCGCGGCCGATGGTTTCGGTGGAGGGGCTTTCGAAGGATGTGGCTCTGGCACTACACGATTGAGCTTGTCCGGTTGACGTGCGGCGCGGGGGATGCGTCGTTGCCCGGGGGGAGACAGGCACATGAAGCAACCGAGGAAACGGACAATACTTCTTGGGGCGTTGATCGCGCTCTATGTCGCGCTTGTCGTATCCGACCACGGCGTCCTGTTCTGGCTGACGAACACCACTCGAACGCCCTTGCCTGAGACTTCGGAGGAAAAACACGGCGTGATCCGCACAGTCCGTTGCCACTACTTCACCGGGACCGGGACGTTCAGCTTCGAGACTTCAACGGGCTTCGGGGCGGAGATCTGTGGCCTCGCCAAACGCCAAGACCCAACGCGCTTGGATTTCAGCCGCTCTAGCTTCTTCTGATGGTCACATAGAGCGCGCCGTCGCCGCCGTGATGGCGGGCGGCGGGGGCGAAACCGGACACCACCCCGCGCAGGGCCGGGGCCTGCAGCCATTCGTGGACCGAGGCGCGGATGACTCCGCTGCCGCCGCGCCGGCCCTGGCCGGTGATGACCAGCACGGACCGGTAACCCCGCGCCTGCGCCCCGAGCAGGAAGGCGGTCAGGGCGTCCTGGGCTTGGAAGCGGCCGTAGCCGTGCAGGTCG
This sequence comes from Brevundimonas sp., assembly GCA_012270135.1. Classification (GTDB taxonomy): domain Bacteria; phylum Pseudomonadota; class Alphaproteobacteria; order Caulobacterales; family Caulobacteraceae; genus Brevundimonas. Next base: position 2,353 of record JAAXIW010000119.1, read on the forward strand.
ATGCGGGCCTCGATCGGATCGCGTTCGCGCGACAGCCGGCGCTGACGGCGGGGCTCCAGCGCCTCGGGCAGGCCGCGGGTGCGGGCCGAAGCCGGCGGCGGCGGAGTGTACGGCGGCGCGGCGGCCCGGGCCTTCACGGGGCCCTTGGACCGAGGGGCGGCGGACGGGTCGGGATCGACGGTGCCCGGCACGACCCGCGGCGCCTTCTTCGGCTTCGACGGCGTCACCGAGCCGGCGACCCGGGCCCAGATGCGGCGGTCCTCCGGGCTCAGGTCGTCGCGCCGGCTCATGTCGTGCCGGGCGCGTTCCCGTCGGTGTCCTCGTCGGAGCCGGCGTCCTGCGGGCCCGGCTCCTGGGTCAGCAGGTCGCCCGGCTGGCAGTTCAGCTCGCGGCACAGGGCGTCGAGGGTGGTGAAGCGGATGGCGCGGGCCTTGCCGGTCTTGAGGATCGACAGGTTGGCCAGGGTGACTCCAACGCGATCGGCCAGCGCGGTCAGCGACATGCGCCGTTCGAGGAGGATGCGGTCGAGCTGTACGCGGATGGCCATGGGCGTCCTCTATACCGGCGCGGGCTGAGACGGAAAGCCGACGCGCGGTCCTTTCAGATGGTCAGTTCGGATTCGCGGCGCAGGCGCGCGCCCTCGCGGAAGACTTCTGCGATGACCACGATGATGACGACCGCGAAGGACGGGGTGATCAGGTCGAACAGGCTGGGCGCGGACATGGCGCCGCGCACGAAGCGGGCGACGAGGAACTGGCCGACCCAGACGCCGAGGGTGACGGTGGCGAAGGCGGCGCCGATCTGGTGCAGGCGGCGCACGTTCAGCGGATGGAAGGGGTCGCCCACGCGCAGCGTGGCGACGATGCGCAGCAGCAGGCGAAAAATCAGGGCGGAGGTGGCCAGGTAAGCGAAGGCGGCGACGGCCACCAGCAGCACATAGGCCCAGGGAAGGGGGATGACGATGGCCTCCTCGCCGCTGCCGGCGGTGACCACCGGGGTGCCGAACACCTTCAACGCCACGACGGCGGAAGGGATGATGACAGCCGCGACGGTCAGGACCCAGAAGGCGACGGTGCAGGCCGCGCTCGCCACGCCCGATATCGAGACCAGGCTCAGATGGGGGAGGGGGGGGCGGATCCCGAGCGATGTCGTCTTCGGGAATCGCATGGGGCCTCGTTCAGGCCGGAAGTCGGGGCGCGAGTGCCGCGCGGGGTCCGGCGAACCCACACGCGGTCTTATTCATCGCGTTTGTCATGCGGATCGTCAAAGCTCCGGTGAGACTTTGTGTTGGCCGGCCGCCGGGGCGACGTGGCCATGGCTGAATCACAGGGCCTGGACGAGCGTGGCGACCAGAGCGGTCGGCAGGGCGGCGAGCAGGAAGGCGTTGAGGATGCCGTGGCCGACCTTTTCGATGAAGATGGAAGCGTTCATGGTGTTCATTGTCGTTCTCTGTTGATCCTGAGAAGGGGTGTTTTCACCCCCTGTTCGTTGTGCCGCTGCATCGATCTTGCCGGGAAGGCCTGTATCGAGGGAACGTTGCGGCGTCCGTCCTTGGGTTAATAGATAGGCCGTGCACGCCGGAAAGTCATGTTACATATCGTTTAACGATATTAAACTTTGGCAATAGATCGTAACAGGGGCCGTGATCCGCATGAATCTGAAGCTTATCAAGGGGATGCGGCTGGTGGCGGCGACCCACAACCCCGGCAAGGTTCCCGAGATCGAAGCCCTGCTGGGCGGACATTACGAGGTGGTCACCGCCAAGGCGCTGAATCTGCCGGAGCCGGACGAAACCGAGACCACCTTTGTCGGCAACGCCCTGCTGAAGGCGCGGCACGCGGCGGACCGGTCGGGCGAGGTCGCCCTGGCTGACGATTCCGGCCTGTCGGTCGCCGCGCTCGACGGAGCCCCGGGCATATTCTCCGCCCGCTGGGCCGGACCGGACAAGGACTTCGCCCAGGCCATGGCCAAGGTCGAGGAGCGGCTGGAGGAAATCGGCTCGGACGATCGGCGGGCGTGGTTCACCTCGGCGCTGGCCGTGGCCTGGCCTCACGGGCCGGCGGTGGTGGTCGAAGGCCGCGTCGAGGGACGGCTGACCTTCCCGCCGCGCGGCGACCGGGGCTTCGGCTATGATCCGATCTTCGTTCCCGACGGTTACGACCGGACGTTCGGCGAGCTGGATCCGAAGCTGAAGGATTCGATCAGCCATCGGGCCCGGGCCTTCGAGAAGCTGAAGGCCGCGCTGATTGACTGACCCCGGAGACGATGTCGGCCTCTACGTGCACTGGCCCTACTGCGCCCGCATCTGCCCCTATTGCGACTTCAACGTCGTCAGGGATCGGGGCCGGGGCGGGGAGCAGGCCGCGTTGGTTCGCGCCATCCTGAAGGATCTGGAGGCGCTGGCGGCGCTGTGAGGGCGACGGCGGCTGGGCGCGCTCTTCTTCGGCGGCGGCACGCCCGCCCGGATGGCGCCCGAGGCGGTGGGGGCCGGGATCGAGCGGGCGCGGGCCCTGTTCCCATCGGGGCAGCCGGTCGAGGTCACCCTTGAGGCCAATCCGACCGACGCCGAGGCGGGCCGGTTCGCAGCCCTCGCCGACGCCGGGGTGAACCGTTTGTCGATGGGGGTGCAGGCGCTGGATGAGGCGGCTCTGAGCTTCCTCGGCCGCAACCACTCCGCCGACGAGGCGCGCCGGGCCGTGGCGACGGCGGGCCGGGCCTTCGACCGGCTTTCGATCGACCTTATCTACGCCCGTCCGGATCAGACCGTGGACGGCTGGACCGCCGAACTGACCGAAGCCCTGGATCTCGGCTTCGAGCATATCTCGCCCTACCAGCTGACCATAGAGCCCACGACCGCCTTCGGCCGGGCGGTGGCGCGGGGCGTCTGGACGCCGCCGGACGAGGATGCGGCCGCCGCTCTGTACGAGACCACCCAGGCGGTCCTCGAGCGCGCCGGGTTCGAGGCCTATGAAGTCTCGAACCATGCAAGGAGCGTCGCGGCCCGCTCGGCCCACAATCTCCATGTCTGGCGCGGCGGCGACTACATCGGCGTCGGTCCGGGCGCACATGGGCGGTTGACGCTGGACGGAGCGCGGACGGCGACAGTCGCCCATCGTGGGATAGCCGATTACATCTCGGGCGTCGAAACCGGCGCGGCGTGGGGCGAGCGCGAGGTGCTGGACGCCGGCGCGGCGGCGGAAGAGCGGGTTCTGCTGGGCCTGCGCACGGTCGAAGGCGCGGCGATGCCGGATCTGGCGAGGCTGGGACGGTCGACGGTCGCCGGACCACTCGCCGGCCTGATCGAGGACGGCTTTCTGGAAGTGCGCGCCGGACGGCTTGCGGCAACGGCGTCGGGCCGTCCGGTGCTGGACGCCGTGTTGAAGGCGTTACTGGCCTGATTTCTTGCCCGGCCTGGGCGGATGGCGGGACCGATCGGCCGCGTCGAGCATACGAATGCCGGAGATGTCAGCCTCGTCAGGCGTCATGTGCATCTGGGCATTCGGCGGATTCGCGACCACCACGACACCGTCGCCCGCTACAGGATGGAGCGGGCCTTGGCGCGGATCGTCTGAAGGGGTCTCGTCCTTCGACATGCCCGCAAAACACCCTGCCTCGACCCAGGTTCCGGCTGCCCGAAGGTTGCCGGACCGGGACCGGCTTCTCTAAGTCCTCCTCATGGAGACTATCGCCTTCCGCCGCGCCCGGGCGCCAGACCTGCCGGCCATCGTCGGCCTGCTCGCCGACGACCCGATCGGTCGCTCGCGCGAGGACGCGAGCGAGCCTCTGCTCGCGGCCTATCTCGACGCTTTCGGGGCTATCGAGGCCGACCCGAACCAGTTGCTGGCGGTGGCGACGGCGGGTGGCGAAGTGGTCGGGACGTTGCAGATCACCTTTATTCCTGGCCTGTCCCGAAAAGGCATGTGGCGCGGCCAGATCGAGGGTGTGCGCATCGCCGGCAGCCATCGCGGGGCTGGGCTGGGACGGCGGGCTTTCGAATGGGCGATCGAGGAATGCCGCGCCCGCGGCTGCAGACTGGTTCAGCTGACCACGGATCGGGAACGGCCCGGGGCGCATCGATTCTATGGACAGCTGGGCTTCACCGCGAGCCACCTCGGCTACAAGAAGACCCTGTAGCGCTTTCGGCGCTTGAGACCGGGGCGGCGCGCTGGCACGGTTCCGACAATGCCCGATCCCGCCGCCTTTCCCCCGACCGTGCCGCCGCCGCGCCCTGTTGCGCCGGGCCTGTATCTGGTGGCGACGCCGATCGGGAATCTGAGAGACATGACACTGCGGGCGCTGGACATTCTGGCCGCCGCGGACCTTGTGCTGGCCGAGGACACACGGGTGACCGGCAAGCTGCTGTCGGCGTATGGACTGAAGGCAAGGCTGGAGCGCTGCGACGACCACGCCTCGGCCCGGGTGGCGGAGTTGGCCCTCGAACGGTTGCGCGAGGGCGCGGTGGTGGCGCTGGTGTCCGACGCGGGCACGCCGATGGTCAGCGACCCGGGCTTCGTGGTGGCGCGGGCGGTGATCGCCGAAGGCCTGCCGGTGCATCCAATCCCGGGGGCTTCCAGTCTGCTGGCGGCGCTGTGCATCGCCGGCCTGCCCGCCGACCGGGTGCTGTTCGCCGGCTTTCTGCCTCCGAAATCGGGCGCGCGGCGGACGGCGCTGGAAGAGTTGCGCACGGGCCGTCAGACGCTGGTGTTCTTCGAGAGCGGTCCCCGCCTCGCCGACAGCCTGGCTGACATGGCGGCGGTGCTGGGGCCGCGCCCCGCCGCCGTCGCGCGCGAGCTGACCAAGCTCTACGAGGAATGCATCCGGGGGCCGCTTGCGGACCTGGCCGCCGACTCCCGCTGCCAGTCCCCGAAGGGGGAAATCGTCATCGTGGTCGGGCCCGGCGAGGCGGATGTCGCCTCCGAAGCCGACGCTGATACTGCTCTCGCCGAGGCGATGACCCGACTGCCGCCGGGCGAGGCGGCGGCGGAGGTGTCGAAGGCGCTGAACCTGCCACGAAAGCCGCTCTACAAGCGGGCGCTGGAGCTGCAGGGCCGATGAGCGGCGCGCGGCCTCCGGTTCGCCTCAAGGCGCCGAGGGTCGTGAGGGCGAAGCGCGGCTGGCGGGTGGCGCTCGGCACCCTGTCCCATCGCGAGGGTCACCGTTCTGAATGGCTGGCGGCGGCGCTGCTGATGTGTCGAGGCTACCAGGTCCTCGGTTTTCGATTGAAGACCCGGGCCGGCGAGATCGACATCCTCGCCCGGCGTGGTCGCGTGCTGGCGGTGGTCGAGGTCAAGCGCCGGGCGACCCTGGAGCTGGCCCTCGCGGCCCTCGGCCCGAACCAGTACGATCGGTTGCTGGCCGCAGGCCGCGCGGTGTTGCGTCAAAGACCCAGCTTGGCCGGCCATCTGCTCAGAATCGATATGGTGGCGCTGGCTCCGGGCCGGCTTCCGCGCCATCGTCGGGCGTTGAGCCGTTCGGAAGGGGGCGGGCGTGACGCGTGAGGAAGCCGAATCCATGCTGGCGGAAGCCGGCCTGGCTGAGGACGAGCGGTTCCCGCTGCTCGAGGCGGCGATCGCCTGCGCCATCCACGACTACCCCTTTCGCGATCCCGAACCGGTTCGCACCCTCGCGGCCAACGCCGCCGAGCGGCTGGCCGAGCGGGTCGGGAGCGAGGGCCCGGACGACGCCCTGGCCGAGACCATGGGGGCGGACATGCGGCTGAATGGCGACCTGCTGACCTACGATCATCCGGGCAACACCGACGTGATCGATGTGGCGGAGCGGCGCCGCGGCCTGTCGGCGACGCTGACCATCTTCTATCTCGACGCCGCCCGGCGGGTCGGGGTGCGGGCGCAGGGCGTCGACTTCCCGGGGCATTTCCTGTTGCGGGTCGAGACTGCCGAGGGGCCGGTGGCGCTGGATCCGTTCAGTCAGGGACGGCTGGTGCTGCCATCGGAGTTGACCCGGCGGGCGCTGCGGGCCGGCCTGACGCCGCATGTCGCCGACCGACTCGATGTGCTGATGGCCCCGGTCAGCGATCGTCAGGCCCTGCTGCGCCTGCAGAACGTCCTGTTCACCCGCGCCCTCCATGCGCAGGACTACGAGGGCGCCGAACGGTCGGCCCTGCGCCGGGCCTTGCTCGATCCGGAGGATCACCGCCCGTGGCTCGATGTGGCGGCCGCCCGCGAGAAGCAGGGCGCTCTCGCCGGCGCGCTGGAGGCCCTTTCCCGCGCGCGTTCGCTGGACGACCCGGCGGAGGCGCACCGCCGCATGTCGGTCGACCGGGTCCGGTTGCAGCTGAACTGATCGACCGGCGGCCGGGTCCCGCCAAGGCTTGCGCCGGCCGCCGCGGCTGCCCATTAGCCAAGGTTCGCCCGCCCGGAAGGACAGCCCATGCTCAGAGTCGCGATCCAGATGGATCCCATCGAGTCGGTCGACATCGAGTCCGACACCACCTTCCTCCAGGCTATGGAGGCCCAGAACCGCGGCTACCCGGTCTGGGTCTACGATTTCCGCACCCTCGCGCTGGAGGACGGCAGACTGTTCTGCCGCGCCCGCCCGGTGACGCTGCGCCGGACGGCCGGTGACCACGTCAGCTTCGGCGACCAGGTCCGCCTTGACCTCGGCGAGGACGTCGACGTCATTCTGATGCGTCAGGATCCGCCGTTCGACATGGCCTATGTCACCGCGACCTATCTGCTCGAGACGGTGCATCCGAGGACGCTGGTGGTGAACGACCCGGCGGAGGTGCGTTCGGCGCCCGAAAAGCTGCTGGTCACCCGCTTTCCGGACCTGACGCCGCCGACCTTGATCTCCTCGGATCCCGTCGCCCTGGCCGATTTCCATCGCCGTCACGGGGAGGTGGTGTTGAAGCCGCTGCACGGCGCCGGCGGGTCGGGCGTGGTGCGGCTGAAGGCCGACGATCCCAACCTCGACGCCCTCGTCGAGATTCACGCCATCGGTTCGCGCGATCCGCTGGTGATCCAGAAATTCCTTCCGGCGGTGTCAAAGGGCGACAAGCGCATCCTGCTGATCGACGGCGAGCCCGTCGGGGCCATCAACCGGGTTCCGGCCGAGGGCGCGGTGCGGTCGAACCTGCACGTCGGCGGCACGGCGGCGCCGGTTGAGCTGACGGCGCGGGATCGCGAGATCTGCGCCGCTATCGGCCCGACCCTGCGTGAGCGCGGCCTTATCTTCGTCGGCATCGATGTGATCGGCGACTGGCTGACCGAGATCAACGTCACCTCGCCCACCGGCGCCCAGCAACTGAAGCGGTTCGGCGGCGTCGATGCGGCGGCCCTGATGTGGGATGCGATCGAGAAGAAGCGCGCCGGATAACACCGCTCTTGCAATGGCTGTTTGTTCGTGGTTCGTTCTCCCTGAACGGGAGAGCGACCCATGCTGGCCAGTGTCGTCACGGTGGCGTTCGAAGGGGTAGACGCCCGGCGGGTGGATGTCCAGGTGTCGCAACTGTCGGCGCAGGAGGGGTCCTTCACCCTCGTGGGGCTGGCCGACAAGGCGGTGGCCGAGAGCCGGGAGCGGGTCCGGGGCGCGTTCGGCGGCATCGGCCTCGCCCTGCCCTCGCGGCGGGTGATCGTCAATCTCGCGCCCGCCGACCTGCCCAAGGAAGGCAGCCATTTCGACCTGCCGATCGCCCTGGCGCTGCTGGCCTCGATGGGGGTGATCCCGCCCGACGTCCTGGCCGGCTGGGCGGCGGTCGGGGAACTGGGTCTGGACGGGCAGATCGCGCCGGTGGGCGGGACCCTGCCCGCCGCGGTCGCCGCCGACGCCATGGGGTTGGGCCTGATCTGCCCCGAGGCCAACGGAGCCGAGGCGGCCTGGGCCGGCGAGGTGGCGGTGCTGGCGCCCCGGTCTCTGATCAGCCTGGTCAACCATTTCAAGGGCGTCCAGGTGCTGCGCCGGCCCGAGCCGGGCGAGATGCGCTCGGGCGATCGCGTGCCGGACCTGCGCGAGGTCAAGGGTCAGGAGAGCGCCAAGCGGGCCCTGGAGATCGCGGCGGCGGGCGGTCACAACCTGCTGTTCGTCGGTCCTCCGGGTTCGGGAAAGTCGATGATGGCGGCGCGCCTGCCGGGCCTGCTGCCCCCGCTGACGCCGAAGGAGCTGCTGGAAACCTCAATGGTCTGGTCGGTGGCCGGCCTGATCGAGCGCGGCGCCCTGACCCGCGACCGGCCGTTCCGCAGTCCGCACCACTCCGCCTCTATGGCGGCCCTGACCGGCGGCGGCGTCCGCGCCAAGCCGGGCGAGGCCTCGCTGGCGCACAATGGCGTTCTCTTCCTCGATGAACTGCCGGAGTATTCAGCGCAGGCCCTGGATTCCCTGCGCCAGCCGCTCGAGACGGGCGAGATCGTGGTGGCCCGCGCCAACGCCCATGTTCGCTACCCGGCCCGCTTCCAGCTGGTGGCGGCGATGAACCCCTGCCGATGCGGCCTTGGCGGCGGCGGCAAGGGCGCGTGTGGAAAGGCTCCACGCTGCCAGCGGGACTATCAGAACCGCATCTCCGGCCCGATGTTCGATCGCATCGATCTGACGGTCGAGACCCCGCCGGTGACCGCCGCCGACATGGCCCTGCCCCCGCCTTCGGAGGGCACGGCGGAAGCCTGCGCCCGTGTGCTCGCCGCCCGCGGCATGCAGGAGGAACGGCTGCGCGTCGCCGGCCTCGATCCCGACACGGCCCGCGATCAGGCCGTCACCGCCCGCGCCTCGGGCGAGACGCTGGACCGCTTCGCCACCCCCGACGAGGCGGGTCGCGCCCTGCTTATGCGGGCGGGAGAGGGCGGCGGCCTGACCGCCCGGGGCTGGACGCGGACGCTGAGGCTGGCGCGCACCATCGCCGATCTCGACGGCTGCGACGGCGTGCTGCGCCGGCACATCGCCGAGGCCCTGGTGCACCGCCGCTCGACCGTCGGAGCCCAGGCCGATTTCGACCGGCAGCCGGGGGGTGACGAGAGGCGCGGCGGCGTGCCCGCCTGGTGATCTCAGACTTCCTTAACCGACCTGCTTGAACCAGCCTTAAGACCTGTTCGCCATGATCGCCGTCCAAGGGGATGTGAGTATGGCGCGCAAGACCAAGGCGGTTCCGGAAACGACGGCGGTGGACGCGGCGGCCCCGGAAGGCGCCGAGCAGCAATTCCTGCGGCTGATGAGCCACGAGATGCGCACGCCCCTGAACGGCGTCATCGGCATGCTCGGCCTGTTGTCGCGGACGCGGCTGGACGGCGCCCAGCGGGCCTATGCCGAGGCGGCGCGGTCGTCAGCGGAGCATCTGCTCGGCCTCGTCAACGACCTGCTCGACTACGCCCGGCTCGAGGCCGACCGGCTGGAGTTCGATTCCGCCCCTGTCGATCTGGAGACCCTGGTGCGCGGGGTGGCGGAGCTGCTCAGCCCGCGGGCGCACGACAAGGGGCTGGAGATCGCCTGGTCGGTCGCGCCTGACGCGGTCGACGTCATGGCCGACGAGGGCCGGCTGCGACAGGTGCTGTTCAACCTCGCCGGCAATGCGGTGAAGTTCGCCGAGACCGGCGGGGTGCGGATCACGGTCGAGCGCTCGGGCGGCTCGCTCAAGACGCCGAAGCTGGCCTTCATCGTCGATGACACGGGGCCGGGCGTCCCGGCGGAGGCGCGCGGCCGGATCTTCGAGGAGTTCGGCCATGTCGACGCCTCGGACGCCAGCCGCTTCGGCGGGGCCGGGCTGGGCCTCGCCGTGGTCCGCAAACTGGCCCACGCCATGGGCGGGACGGTCAGCGTCGCCGACCGGCCGGACGGCCCGGGCGCGCGCTTCCGCTTCGAGGCGGCCTTTCCGGCCGCGAAACATCTGCCGGCGCGGGACAGATCGTCCCTGACGGGGCAGTCGGTCGCCGTGCTCAGCCCCGACCCGTTCGTGCGCGCCGCCGCCGTCGCCCAGATCGAGGCCTCGGGGGGGACGGTCGCGGCCAGGGCCCCGGTGGCGCTCATCGACCACGCCGCCCGCCCGGCGGGTCAGGGTCTCGTGCCCCGGCCGGCGGAGGGGCGCGCCATCGTGCTGCTCAAGCCGTCCGAGCGCGACCTGATCGCCCGCTACAGGTCCGCCGGTTTCCACGGCTATCTGATCAAGCCGCTGCGGCGCGCCTCGGTGGCCGAGCGGGTGCTGGCCGCCTCGGGCGCGCAGTTGACCATGCAGCCCGGACCGCCCCCGCCGCCGCCCGAGGACGACCGCGTCGCCCTGACCCGGTTCTCGGGCATCCGGGTGCTGCTGGTCGAGGACAATCCGGTCGGCGCCCTGCTGGCCTCGACCCTGCTGAAACGCGAGGGCTGCGCGGTCGAGACCGCCGCCAGCGGCCGCGAGGCGCTCGATGCGCTGAAGCGGGCGCGCTACGATCTGGTGTTCATGGACATGCGGATGCCCGGCATGGACGGCCCCAGCGCCGCCCGCGCCATCCGCGCCCGCGGCGACGAGACGCCGATCGTGGCGCTGACCGCCAACGCCTTCGCCGAGGACCGCAAGGCCTGCCTCGAGGCCGGGATGGACGACCATCTGGTCAAGCCGCTGGAGCTGGAGTCGCTGCGCGCCGCCTTGAGCCGCTGGACGAAAACCGCGGACCGCGCCAAGGTCGCCGTCGGATAGGGACGCCGGGGGGCGTCGCACGAGGGACGCCTGATGACCGACAAATCCACGGGGACCGCGCCGCGCAAGGCCGGGGCGGGGGACGTGCTCCGGGCGCTCGGACAGCGGCGGGTCCTGATCACCCTGCTGCTCGGCCTCGGCTCTGGCCTGCCGTTTCTTCTGACCGGAGCCACGTTGAGCCTGTGGCTGGCGGAAGGCGACGTGGCCCTGTCGGCCATCGGATTCATCTCGTGGGTGGGTCTGGCCTACTCCTTCAAATTCGTCTGGGCGCCCGTGGTGGATCGCTTCGATGTTCCGCTGCTCGGCCGGTTGGGGCGGAGGCGCGGCTGGATGCTGCTGTCCCAGCTCGTGGTCGGGGGCGCCTTGATCGCCATGGCGTTGATCGGACCTGAGGGCGGACTGACGGCCCTGGGCATCGCGGCGCTGGTGACCGCCTTCGCCTCGGCGACCCAGGACATCGCCGTGGACGCCTGGCGGATCGAGAGCGCCGATAACGACGAGGACATGGCCCTGCTGACTTCGGCCTATCAGCTGGGTTACCGCTCCGCGATCCTGGCCGGCAATGCGCTGATCCTTTTCTTCGCGGCCTGGTTCGGCTGGAGCGGCGCCTATGCGATCTGGGGCGCCGCCATGGCCATCGCCGTCGGCGCCACCCTGTTCGCGAAGGAGCCGGTCGACCGGGGCGAGATCGCGGCCGCCACCGGCGGCGCGGCTCCGTGGACGCCGCGGGGCATGTTCGACGCCGTCGTCGGCCCCTTCATCAATTTCGTGAAGACCCACAGGGCCGCGGCCTTCCTGATGCTGGCGGCGATCAGCCTGTACCGACTGCCGGACTTCGTGATGGGGCCGATGGTCGGGCCGTTCTACATCGACCTGGGCCTGACCAAGGAGGCGATCGGCGCCATGCGGCTCAGCGTCGGCCTGGTCGCGGCCTTCGTCGGCATTGCGGCGGGCGGGCTGAGCGCGGTGCGGTTCGGCTTCGGCGCCACCCTGCTGATCGGCGCCCTGATCGGGCCGATGTCGAACCTCGGCTACACCCTGATGGCGATGGCCGGCCTGTCGACGCCGATGTTCGCCGGCGTGCTGTTCGTGGAGAATTTCTCGGAGGGCTTCGCGGGCGCGGCGCTGGTCGCCTACATGTCCAGCCTGACCGGCATCGGCTACACGGCCACCCAGTACGCCCTGCTCAGTTCGTTCTACGCCCTGCTCGGCAAGTTCCTGAAGGGCTTCTCGGGCGTGGCGGTCGAAGGGCTTGAGCAGGGCTATTCGCTGATGACGGCCTATGCCCTGTTCTTCGCGGGCACGGCGCTGGTCGGCGTGCCGGCGGTCATCCTGTGCTGGATTCTGGACCGCCGGAACCGTCGTCTGAAGGCCGAGCTGGGGGTGACCTGACCCCTCAGTCCTACTCCCCGATCGCGCCCTCCTCGTAGGCGGCGAAGGTGGCGGCGGTGATGATTTCGCTGACCGAGGCGCCGAGGGAGACGATCTGGACCGAGCGTTCGAGGCCGACCAGCAGGGGGCCGATGACGGTGGCGCCGCCGAGGGCCTGGACAAGCCGGGTCGAGATGGCCGCCGAATGGATGCCGGGCATGACCAGGACGTTGGCGTCGCGGGACAGGCGCATGAAGGGGTAGGCGGCGCGAGCCTCGGGATCGAGGGCCAGTTCGGCCGGCATTTCGCCCTCGTATTCGAAGTCGACGCCGCGCTGGTCGAGGATGCGGATGGCCTCGCGGATCATCTCGCCGCGGTCGCCCGGCGGGTTGCCGAAGGTGGAGTAGCTGAGGAAGGCGACGCGCGGATTGCGGCCCAGCCGGCGCACGGTGGCGGCGGCCTGGACGGCGATGTCGGCGAGATCCTCGGCGCCGGGCAGCTCGTGGATCGAGGTGTCGGCGACGAACAGGGTGCGCCCCTTGGCCAGCAGGATCGACAGGCCGATCATCCGCTCGCGCACGTCGAGGACGCGGCGGACTTCCTTGAGCACCATGTTGAAATTGCGGGTGACGCCGGTGACCATGCAGTCGGCCTGGCCGCGCGCGCACATGGTCGCGCCGAAATAGTTGCGGTCCTGGTTGATCATCCGCTGCACGTCGCGGCGGAGATAGCCGCGGCGCTGCAGGCGTTCGTAGAGCCAGTCGGTGTATTCGACGTTGTGCTCGGAGACGCGGGCGTTGACGATCTCGATGCCCATGTCCTCGAAATTGAGCCCGGCCTCGGCGGCGTTCTTGCGGATCAGCTCCTCGCGGCCGAGCAGGATCGGCGTGCCCAGCTCGGCCTGTTTGAAGCCCCAGGCGGCGCGGATGACGGCGGTCTCCTCGCCCTCGGCGAAGACGACGCGCTTGTTCGGCGCGGCGCGCACGGCGCCGGAGATGTTCTGTACCAGGGCCGCCGAGGGATCGAGACGCGAGCGCAGCTGGGTGCGGTAGGCGTCCATGTCCTCGATCGGCTTGCGGGCCACGCCGGTGTCCATGGCGGCCTGGGCCACGAAGGGCGGGATGTACCAGATCAGGCGAGGATCGAACGGGGTCGGGATGATGTAGTCGCGGCCGAATTTCAGCTTGCGGCCGCGATAGGCGGCGGCGACCTCGTCGGGCACGTCCTCGCGGGCCAGGGCGGCGAGGGCCTGGGCGCAGGCCACCTTCATCTCGTGATTGACGCGGCGGGCGCGGACGTCGAGGGCGCCGCGGAAGATGTAGGGGAAGCCGAGGACGTTGTTGACCTGGTTCGGATAGTCCGACCGGCCCGTGGCGATGATGGCGTCGTCGCGCACCGACATGACGTCTTCCGGGGTGATCTCCGGATCCGGATTGGCCATGGCGAAGATGATCGGATTGGGCGCCATGGAGGCGACCATCTCCTTGGTGATGGCGCCCTTGGCGGCGAGGCCCAGAACGACGTCGGCCCCGACCATGGCCTCGGCCAGGGTGCGGTGCGGCGTGTCGGTGGCGTGGGCGGCCTTCCACTGGTCGACGTTGGCGCGGCCCTTCCAGACCACCCCCTCGCGGTCGACGATGACGGTGTTCTCGGCGCGCACGCCGGCGGCCTTCATCAGGCCGATCGAGGACAGGCCCGCCGCGCCCGCGCCGGCGAGCACGACCTTGAGGTCCTCCAGCTTCTTGCCGGCGATATGGGCGGCGTTGATCAGGCCGGCGGTCGAGATGATGGCGGTGCCGTGCTGGTCGTCGTGGAAGACCGGGATGTCGAGCAGGTCCTGGAG
>JAAXIW010000159.1 GCA_012270135.1 Brevundimonas sp.
GCGATGCGCAGCGGCAGGGCGACGTTGTCCCGGGCGTCGAACTCGGCCAGCAGGTGGTGGAACTGGTAGACGAAGCCGATGCTGGCGAGACGGATGTGGGTGCGGGCGCGCTCGGGCAGATCGCCGACATCCTTGCCGTCGATCAGGATGTCGCCCGAGGTGGGGCGCTCCAGCAGGCCGGCGGCGTGCAGCAGGGACGACTTGCCGGAGCCGGACGGGCCGATCAGGCCGACGACCTCCCCCGGCATGACGTCGAGATCGACGCCCTTGAGGACGGTCAGGCCGCCCGAGGCGGTCTCATAGGTGCGGGTGACGCCGCGGACGGAGAGGACGGGGGTCTGCCACGGCTGGGCGCCGCGGGAGGCCTTCGGTGCGGCTTTGCGCGGGGGCTTACTCATAGCGGAGGGCCTCCACGGGATCCATCTTGGCGGCGCGCCACGAGGGCAGCAGGCTGGCGACGCAGGACATGAACACCGACCACAGGGTGACCCAGACCACGTCCCAGGGATCGACCTCGGCCGGGATGGACTCGAGCATGTAGACGTCGGCGTCGAACAGCCGGACCTGGAACAGTCCTTCGAGGAAGTGCTGGATGCTGCCGATGTTGAGGCAGAACAGCAGGCCGAGAACGAGGCCGGTGATCGTGCCGGCCACGCCGATGGCGGCGCCCGAGATGAAGAAGATGCGCAGCATCGACATCTGGCTGGCCCCGACAGTGCGCAGGATGGCGATGTCGCGGGTCTTGTTCTTCACCAGCATGACGATGCCGGAGATGATGTTGAGGGCGGCGATGGCGACGACGAGGCCGAGGATGATGCTCATGGCCACGCGCTCGACCTTGAGCGCGCCCCAGAAGGCGGCGAGGCGGTCGCGCCAGTCGCTGACGATGGCGCTGCCGCCGACGGCCTCACGCACGGGGGTGAGCAGGGTCTCGACCCGGTCAGGCTCGCGGACCTTGAGCTCGATGACGTCCCAGACGCCTTCCTTGGCGAAGAACAGCTGGGCCTGCTCCAGCGGCATGAAGATGAAGGCGCGGTCGAAGTCGGCGGTGCCGGAGCTGAAGGTGCCGCCGACGCGGTAGGTCTTCTCCAGCCCGCCGAGATTGCCCAAGGCGCTGTCGGCGCCGGTGGGCGAATAGAGGGTGATGGGGTCGCCGACGCGCAGGCCCATGCCGTCGGCGAGGGCCTTGCCGATCAGGATATTGTCGCCGCCATAGTCCCCCTGACCGAATGAGCGCCGGGCCTCCTCGCTGAGGCTCTCGTTGACGTACTGCATCGAGCCGAGGTCCTGCGGGCGCAGGCCACGGACCATGGCGCCGGTGGTGATCCCGGCGGCGCGGACGATGCTCTGGTTCTCGATCAGGGGAGTGACGCTGACCACGCCCGGGACGGCGGCGATGCGTTCGAGGGCGGCGTCGCGTGACGGGTCGTTGAGGATCTGCCCCTGGACGTACATGTGGCCGTTGAAGGACAGCATGCGGTCGAGCAGCTCGTTCCTGAAGCCGGCCATGATGCTCATGACCACGATCAGGGCCATCACCGCCAGGGCGATGGCGACGTAGGAGATGATGGCGATCAGGGCGATGCCGCCCTCGCGGCGGCGGGCCCGCAGATAGCGCAGGGCGAGGCCGAACTCCCAGGCGGAGAAGGGGCCGGCGGGTTTGATCGGCTTCGTCGCCGCTGTGGCGTCCGTCATGCGGTCAGTCTCGCCATGGCTTCGTCGAGGGGGATGGAGACCTTTTCGCCGGTGGCGCGGCGCTTGAGCTCGACCACGCCGTCGGCGAGGCCCTTGGGCCCGATGGTCAGCTGCCACGGCACCCCGATCAGGTCCGCGGTGGCGAACTTGCCGCCGGGGCGTTCGTCGGTGTCGTCGTAGAGGACGTCCTTGCCCGCGGCTTCCAGTCGGGCCACGGCGTCCTCGCACGCGGCGGAACAGGCCGCGTCGTTGGCGCGCAGGTTGATGACGACGACGTCGAACGGGGCGACGGCGTCGGGCCAGATGATGCCGGCGGCGTCATGGCCGGCCTCGATGATGGCGCCGAGCAGGCGGGAGACGCCGACGCCGTAGCTGCCCATGTGGACCGGCGCGTCCCTGCCGTCGGGGCCGGCGACGAAGGCCTTCATCGGGGCGGAGTATTTGGTCCCGAAGTAGAAGATGTGGCCGACCTCGATGCCGCGGGCCGAGAGGCGGTCGCCCTCGGCGGTCTGGACCTCGAACTGGCCGGCGTCGTGCATCTCTTCCGTCGCGGCGTAGAGGGCGGTGCGCTCGTCGACGAGGCCCTGCAGGTCGTCCCAGTCGACGTCGCCGCCGGGGGCCGGCATCTCGACCAGCTTGCGGTCGCAGAACACCTCGCTCTCGCCGGTGTCGGCCAGGACGATGAACTCGTGGGAGAGGGCGCCGCCGATCGGGCCGGTGTCGGCGCGCATCGGCACGGCCTTCAACCCCATGCGGGCGAAGGTGTTGAGATAGGCCACGAACATGCGGTTGTAGGCCTTGCGGGCGGCGGCCTCGTCGATGTCGAAGCTGTAGGCGTCCTTCATCAGGAATTCGCGGCCGCGCATGACGCCGAAGCGGGGGCGGCGCTCGTCGCGGAATTTCCACTGAATGTGGAAGAGGTTGAGCGGCAGAGATTTGTAGCTCTTCACATAGCCGCGGAAGATGTCGGTGATCATCTCCTCGTTGGTCGGGCCGTAGAGCAGTTCGCGCTCATGCCGGTCGGTGATGCGCAGCATCTCGGGGCCGTAGGCGTCGTAGCGGCCCGACTCGCGCCAAAGGTCGGCGAGCTGGAGGGTGGGCATCAGCAGTTCGACGGCACCGGCCCTGACCTGCTCCTCACGCACGATCTGCTCGATCTTCTTCAGCACGCGCAGGCCGAGCGGCAGCCAGGCGTAGATGCCGGCGGCCTCCTGTTTGATCAGGCCGGCGCGCAGCATCAATTGGTGCGAGACGATCTGGGCGTCGGAGGGCGCTTCCTTGAGCGTGGGCAGAAAGTAGCGCGACAGGCGCATGGGCGGAATCCGGGGACAGAGGTGAGCCATCCGCTTTAGCCGGGAGAGCGGGGCGAAAGCTAGGCCAGTCTGAGGGGCGAGGGTCGAGGGTTGAGGGTCGAGGGCGTCAGCTACCATTCTGCGACCCGGGTGAAGCATCGTTCAGGCAGACACCGCAGCCCCTAGAACCCCTCGTCCCTCGCCCCTCGACCCTGTTCAGGGATGCGGCCGCCCGCGG